>VEPM01000001.1:0-264832 GCA_012026795.1 Candidatus Methanoperedens sp. | reverse complement strand
GTTTATAATGTTCTTCTGCTTCTGTTTTCCGGTCAAGTTCAGATAGCAAATTGGCGTAATTATAGTGCGCCTCCGCTTAATTCGGATTCGCAGCTATCGCCTGTTTATAATGTTCTTCTGCTTCTGTTTTCCGGTCAAGTTCAGATAGCAAATTGGCGTAATTATAGTGCGCCTCCGCATAATTCGGATTCGCAGCTATCGCCTGTTTATAATGTTCTTCTGCTTCTGTTTTCCGGTCAAGTTCAGATAGCAAATTGGCGTAATTGGAATGCGCCTCCGCAATATTCGGATTCGCAGCTATCGCTTTTTTATAATGCTGTTCTTCTTGTTCCTTTCTACCAAGAAATCCAGCCGCCACTCCAGCATTACAATAAGCTCCTGCCTTTGCTTTTCCTTCCAGACTACGCTCCGCTGCAAGCGCAAGTACATAAGCGAATGCGTGTATTCCACCCATGCCTGCTTGTGTGGACAAAACCATTAGCTTCTCCACCTTTATCCCCATCTCCTCTGCCGCCCACACCGCCTCCTCCACGCACGCATCCAGGTCGCCGCGCTCGATGCAGGGCGCGAGTTTCTGGAGGAATTCCTTGGTTTTGTTATTTTCTGGCATAATTCTTAACTTTTTATTAAACTTAAAATTTAAATAGAAGCCTACCATATAAACATATCGAATGGCGGCAGCATCCGCAACCGGAAAAGATCAATCAAGCTGGATTACAATATCAACAGACGAATATGAATCTATAAAGGAAACCATAGAAATTCTGTCGGATATAGACATCATAAAACAACTTGAAAAAGGTAAGAAAGATAGCACAAAAGTCAGGGATTTTGAAGAATTAGCTGAAGAACTGGGGATTTAGGACTCATCTTTATTGTTCTTTGCATATAAATAAGGATTTAAATGAAAATAATATATGACCCAGAAACCGATTCACTTACTTTGATTCTAAGAGAAATGGCTGTTAAAGAAAGCGATGAGGTCCGGGAAGGTCTCATAGTTGATTATGGGGAAGATAACAAAATTGTGGCAATAGAAATGCTTGACGCTTCTGAAAATATATCCGAACCTCAGGCTATTCTATACGAAATCAAGGGACAGAAAGCCGCGCATAAGGCAATTGCATAATCCGGCGATTCCATCTCTCCCGCCGCCTCCTCCACACACGCATCCAGGTCGCCACGCTCGATGCAGGGCGCGAGTTTTTGCAGGAGTTCTTGGGTTTTGTTGTTTTCTGGCATAATTCCTTTCCTCAAACTTTGCAACTTTTTTCATCGGAATTGAAGAGTAATTTACCCCTCAAAATTTCTTTCACGAAAGGATTATCCTTACTTTTCATATCTTCAAATTCCTGTTCCGTATAGCAAAGCGGTTCTATCGGTAACTCCGTCATTTCAAGAATTTTATCTATACGATCTAAAAAACGTTCCTTAAAATCTCCTATGATAGCAAGATCGATATCACTTCCTTCATTAAAGTCATTGCGAGCTACTGAACCGAACAAATATACCTTTTTGATATTGATACAAGAAGTGAGTTTCCCAACAAAACTTTTTATTTTGCCAGGAAGTTCCTCACTTCTGCTAATATCGATTCTGCATATTTTATGCATTTGTCTGCATCCTCTCTTGTGTAGTATTCAAAAGGTGAACCTGATGGAAAAGCATCAGGATAACGCGGTGGAATGTAGTGTTTGTCAAGTTCCATTGAAGCTCTCCCAAGGTCTTTGAATTGCGGAATTATTTTTTTGACTTCCCTGAATAATTCTCGCGTCGAATGGGTTACAATCGTCCTTTGGCCCTTCATAAGAAGAAGGCTCTTTAGCGCCTTTTCTGAAGCTTGCTGGGCGTGAAAACATGCGCTCTCATAGAACTCTTTTTCCATCAAGACCATTGCAGCGCCAAGGTCACGTTCACCTTGTTTTAGCCACCTGATCGCCTCTTCTAAGTTGCTCATATCCTTATTACCTCTTTAGATTCACATGAGATAAGTTTTTGAGTTATTGTGAAATTTCAATGCAACTTTATTGTTTTTCGCCTATAAATAATACTGTTTCATCAAGAATGGGCAGGCAATCGAATACTATTAACTTAGCCCCTATCCCCATCTCCCCCGCCATCCGCGCCGCCTCCTCCACACACGCATCCAGATCGCCGCGCTCGACGCAGGGCGCGAGTTTTTGGAGGAATCTTCGGTTTTGTTGCTATCTGACGTTATTATTCCAGTTAGGTTTTAAGAAGTTCAAGTTCTCTTTCAAGGTCCACAGTTGAGTATTTTGACCTGTATCCCTTACTCACCATATATTCCTCTATCTCTCCAACAGTCAATCCAGTCTCTTCCGCAGCCCTGGATATACTGATTCTACCCTGCTCGTATTTTCGCAATACTCTGTCCTTCTTGTAATTACCTATAGCATCAGCTATAAGCTTTCTAATAACGGTTGTCCTGTCCTCATGCTCTTCATCTGCTATTCGATTCAGTTCTTCTAACACTTTTTTGTCAAGCCTTATCCCAAGAGATACTAAATCAGACATATTCACCTCTTTTGATTCTCACATTATTTTATAGAGTTCTATATTTTTCTTTTGCCTTTTCCGTAAATTATAAGTTCATTAATAAACTCTTGGAATGTGATTAAAGAGCATGGATCTTAACAAATATAAAAACCTTACCCGCGGTATCTCTGATACTTATGTGAACGTGCACCCCATCCAGCGTGGCGGGGTACTGACAGCAGAAGCGCGAAAAGCCCTTCTTGAATTCGGGGACGGTTATTCGGTATGCGATTATTGTTTCGAATCAAGAGTTGATCTTGTTGATAAACCCCCGGTTCACGATTTTACAGGGGATGTCGCAGAATTCCTTAATATGGACGATGTAAGGTTCACGGCAGGCTGCCGCCATGCGAAATGGGCTGTAATGCACATGGTTTGTGAGCCTGGTGATACCGTTGTTTTAGATGCTCTTGCCCATTATACCTCATATCTTGCCGCAGAGGCGAACAAATTAAACATTGTGGAAGTCCCGCATAACGGTTATCCCATGTTTGAAATTGACCCACAGGGGTATGCCGTTAAATTCGAAGAGATAGAGCAAAAGACAGGAAAACTCCCCTCAGTAGCAGTGCTTACGCATGTGGATTACAGGTATGGGAATATCGCTGATGCCGAAAAAGTCGGGGAGATATGCAAAGAATATGGTGTCCCGTTCCTTTTAAATACTGCTTATTCATCAGGAATAATGCCTGTTGATGGCAAGAAGCTCCATGTGGATTTCCTGTGCGGCTCAGGACATAAAAGCTGGGCAGCATCTGCACCTATCGGGATACTTGCAACAACTTATGAATGGAGCACGAAGGTGTTCAATAAATCAACATGCCGTGGGGACTGGAGCGGGCGTGGATTCACTAAAAAAGAAGTTGCATTGTTCGGCTGCTCGCCAGTGTTCGGGGCGCCCGTGGCAACGCTTATGGCCTCATTTCCTGCTGTTGTAGAACGTGTGAAGCACTGGGATAAAGAGGTAAAAAATGCACAGTATTTTGTAAATGAGCTTGAGAAGATCGAAGGGTTCCACCAGATGGGTGTCAAGCCAAAACAGCATCCTCTTATGAACTTTGAAAGCCTGGCACTTCATGAGATCGCAGAAAAGGATAAGCGCAGGGGATATTTCCTGTATCATGAGTTAAAAAAGAGAAAGATCGTTGGCCTTCATCCTGGTATGAGCAAGAATTTCAAGATCAATACTTATGGCTTGAAAAGTGAACAGATCGAATATGTGGCCAACGCCTTCAAGGATATAGCAAGAGAAAACGGAATAAAAGTCGAGGAATAACGATGAAATATGCAGAATTGTCAATGAAATTCAGGAAATTTTTTGAACTTCCTTCTTCACCAGTGGCTGTCAGGATCATTAATGACGCTTCAGAAAAAAAAACAAGCAGCCAGCCAATGCGCTTTTGTGAAATGGTACGAAGAAGCGCTTTTTACGGGGAAAGTTTCGTTTTTAGCGTAGAAGAACTTACCTGCACAAGCGCTGAACTTGCTCTTGGTTTCACGGAGCCAAGCTACGGTGAGGTCTATCCGCGAATAAAGCCTGCAAATACAAAATTAGTAAGTGTCAGCACCCTTGAAAAGACTGAAAAAAAACCCGATATTGTTGTAATAATCGGAAATCCGCGAAAAATAATGCGCGTTTCAACAATACTTGCCCAATTGCATGAAAAACAGCCTGTAGAAGTTAAATTCAAAGGAGAGTTCGCAGTATGTGGTGAGTGTACTGCAATCCCGTTCATGGAGAAAAAAGTCAACCTGTCGCTTCTTTGCAATGGAGCCAGGATGTTCTCGGGCTACCGCGATGATGAGGTCGTAATGGGTTTTCCGCTTGATGATTTTGTCCGGATTGCAGAAAGTACAGAAGAAAAAGAGATAACAAACGCATTGTGCGGCTGCATAATGGATGATATTCCCGCAGGCGCAGTATCAGCAATCGAAAAAATAGGATTCGGGAAAGGAACAGACCAGTTCTTCGGCCGCTTCGGAAGTGAGATCGTACGATTATACACGCCAAAGGAAAAGGATGGAAAGATCACATCCCTGACACTGCATGTACCAATAAAATTCAAGGATAGCAATACTGCATCTTCTGCTAATGAAAAAGCAAAGGAAATCCTTGAGAAACCATTGCTGCACAGGGTAAGGGATAATTGGATTGATATCGCTCTTCCCCTTGATCTCGGAGAAACGCTCAACAGGGCAAGCATGCGCGGTGAAAAGTTCGAAGCGCTTGTTAAGAGCGGCATTAACACGATATTAAAGGAAACCGAGAAGATAAAGAGGAAAGCGACATAATACTTTCACTTCGCACTTTGAGATAATATATCACCTGTTGTGCTGGATATCATTTTGTTGGTATACAGTTTTGCCACATTGAGGAGAGATAGCTATTAAAATTAAGATTGTCATTGACCACCGTGAAATGCGCTCCAGGGTACCAGAGGCGCTTGAAAAACTTGGTGCAGAAATTGAGATCAGCACCCTGAAGACAGGTGATTATGTTGTAAGTGATCGCGTGGCATTCGAAAGAAAAACGGTCGATGATGTTTTCGCAACCCTGATCGAGCGCCGGGAGCTTTTTTCACAACTTATGGACCTGGCGAAATCGTACAGGAAACCCATTCTGATCATTGAGGGTGAAGATATATTCTTCTTTTCAGGCCGAAGGATGAATCCAAACGCAATACAGGGTTTTCTTAATTCCATTGCCCTTATGCGTATCCCAACCATATACACGCTTAACGAGGCAGAAACAGCCCAGGTTATCACTATGATCGCTGCAAAAGAGCAAACAGATAAAACCAGGCCTTTCAATTTACACGGAAAACGCAGCCGTCTCTCACAAAGTAAAGTGAAAGAATATATTGTATCATCGCTTCCAGGCATAGGACAGGTAGCTGCAAGGAATCTGCTAAAGCACTTTGGCAGTGTGGAAAATATCATGACGGCGCAGCTTGAGGAACTGATGAACGTGGAACGTGTTGGTTACAAGACCGCACAAAGGATAAGAGAACTTGCAGGAGGGCGGTATGAATCAAAATAAAATAAAAATAGAATTCAATGATAATGAAATAACCCTTGATAAAAAGCTGTCAACAATTGATGATCTGGTATTGGATTTTTCTGAAATACTTACAAGAAATAATATCCGTTATGCGCTTTTTTCAAGATATGTTCCTATTCTATTTGGTAGTAATGAAACAAATGAAGAAAAAGAAGAACTAAAGGATATTGATATCCTGACCCAGAATATCTCATTTGAGAAATTTTTGAAATTGTGGCTTGAAATTGAACGATCGTACGAATGCAAAAACACAAGCGATCCCATTGATGCATACAACGCCTACCTGAAAAACCATCACGCTGTAAGAATTGTAAAAAAAGATAGTCAAATTCCGGAGTTCAGGATTAAGATAGTTAAAAATGAAATGGATAGATTTACACTGAAATACCGCAAAAAAGTAATACTTGGCGACAGGAATTTATTTATTTCACCTCTTGAGATGCAAATATCGTATAACTTATTCAAGGGTTCTCCAAAAGATATTGGTGACGCAAGATACCTGTACAAATTGTCCGGAGCAAAACTTAACATTACAATGATGGAGAGGTTCTTTGGCGAATTGAAAATCCCCAGAGAAAGTATTGATACATATCTTAAAATATAGGTGATATGTGAAAGAGGAAGATTCCAGATATGGTTATGATTTGGATATAATTTTGGAAAATGCTTATTAAAAAATAAAATAATGTTATATTCTATTATGAGAAAAACGCTTATCCTGACTTTTACGGCTTCAATCTCATATTTTATTATTTATGTCCTGCTGAAATTTTTTTTACAGAATAAAATCTTTGATTGGCAAAGCGCATTGTTAGGTGCTATAATGTTCGGTTTTATCATTTTTCTGGTCCATAATTTCGTTGTCTGGACAAAACCAATTCAATGATAAATTGGCCTGAGCTACAAATAAAACACAATAAATTACAATTAAATGGTGTGATATTGAGCTTTCTGCTTCTTTTGTAATTTCTTCAATATCTTATACCACTCAAGCATAAATAGAATTAATCCTGAAATTGCTATGAATTCAAACAATTTATAGGTTGTGTAATCAGGTGCATTTTCCTCAAGGCCTTCAAGAAATTCATGAATGATCATAAAAAATCCTGCCATGAATATAAATATGCTACTTCGGTAAAAACTTTTTTTATTGGAAATTATTTCATCTGAGTTCGCTTCTTCTTTGTTTATAAATTTCCATACCAGAACTATTTGTATAGATAGAAAAACTGCAAATAAGGTGGATATTATGATTGCTCCTTCAATAATTCTATATAGAGTAAGATCATCAATTATTCCACCCAATAATCTATCCATTAGAAGGGTTATGATTTACAGATTTATAAAGATTTTCATGAACTTTTCTTCATAGCATGAACATTTTTAATTTTCTTAATTAATTCATCCACATTTAGAAGAAATATTCCATTGGCAGCATTGATCAATTCCATGGAGCATCTGGCCTGTGAGAAAACTTTTCCTTCATAAAGATCAAGCCAGAATTTAGGTAAATTCTTCTTTTTTCGTACCATACCTCCAGTCATATCTGGCGAAGCATAGAGGACTTTGTTAACACCTGAGGTGATCAACCTTACAAAACACATCGGACAGGATTCAAGGGAAGTGTATAATGTAAGCCCTTGAACCTCTGGAATATCAAATTGTATGTCTTCGAATTCGTCCATAACCACCATTTCTGCATGCCTGTCACTTCGAAAATACGGATGAAACACTTCGTTGTGACCCTGAACGACTACATTGCCATGAATATCAACTAAAATACATCCTACACCAAAATTACCCGAATCCACACCTTTTAATGCCAGCACATTTGTCAGCCAGACATATTTATCATCAGGATATGCGTTGTTGAATTTATAATCCAAAAGCCAGGTTCTCAATTTGCTGATTTTTTCATTTTCATGACCGATCTTTGCAATTTCTTTCAGTCCTGACTCTTTTATCTTTTCATTTCTCATCTTGCTCCCCCTCCCCCGCCTCCAAATCCGCCGCCTCCGCCGAATCCGCCACCGCCACTGAATCCACCGCCGCCACCTGATGAAGGCGGGGATGGTGGAGATGTCATGCCATATGCGCCTCTGAAGTATATCGGCATGTAGGTCACTGCATGGACTTCAGGTATTTGTATATTAAGCTGTTTCATGGCTTCAACAACCTTATCCCCCACGCCGAGCGTTGTTCCATAGACAAGCCATTCCTGCCACATCTTTATATCCTGTGGTGCGTATTTCTTTATTGATGCGAAATCAGAAAGAAATGTCTTGAAAGCATCCCATTCGAGTTTCTCTTTATAATAATTTTCCTTCCACCTTCCGAAAAGAGAAGATGAAACAAATAACGGGGGAACAGTTTGTAGTAACAGGACGAGGGAAGTATATATGCCAATGGATAAGAGATAAGAAGTAACGACCAGGACTAATAGGAAAAACCCGAATATCATCCATGTGTATTTCTTTCCGCTCCTTACAAATTCATTGGCAGCCTTTTTCTGAGGAACCTTCATTACATCATTCATATTATCCCGAATAATATTCAAATCGTATTCAGCCTCAGAACTCTTCTCCATGATTTTATTCCGCAAATCTTCGATTTTGTGTTCCATTTCACTGATATCAAACACATTGTTTATAGAATAACTCTCCAAAAACTTCAGGACTTTTGTTTCGTATTCATCCTCTGCGTTTTTGTGTCCTTTCAGGAGAGTTATCCTTAATTCTCCCTCGGTTTCAATTTTAATGAGTTCTCTTTTATGCAAGTCAAGAAGTGTCGCATAAAATCCATTCTCATCATAGTCAAAGGGATCTTTTCTAAAAACAAGATTAACAAGCCATGGTTTACGTTTACCTGGAACAAAACTCAGGAATTTTGGCACTGTGAAACTTTTTTCCCTGCCGAATTTATAATAAATAAATACAAGCAATACAGGAAAAAGGAACACCATGGCTCTGAGAGCAGAACTTAATTGTGAAAAGATGGAATATTTGGAATTTGCTTGAAGTGTTTTTCCTTGGACATCTGATATGGAATTTGGAAATCCTTCCATTTCCTCCAGAATAGCGGGATCAAGCAGCATCTCTATCTCAAAAAGTGTATTTTTCGGGCTTCTACCTTTCACAATCCATGTATCGCCATCTTTCTCTACATCCATTAATGAATGCTCAAAAAGCCGGGAAATATAGCCTCTGGGGTCATAGATAATCATTATTACCTTATTGTATGGAAGATGCTCGTCTGCGAGTTTTAAATTCAGATGGCAGTATTCTTTATCACATTCAAGAGGAGGATGCAGACTAAAAACATAGTTGATATTGTAATTTCCGGCATTGAATCTTCCAGGTTTGTAGCTGCCTGCTTCGTTCTGCATAGCAAGGGATGAAATATCATTAGTATATCGGACATCTTCTGCATTTGAGATCACTCTGGTATTGCCACGAAAATCCTTGATATAAGGAAATGTTCCGGATGGCGGAGAAATGCTGACAAGTTCTATGTGAGGATTGGTTTTTATTGTTGTATCAGGTATCCCGTAAGAAAGCGGTACTTTCCAGTCCCGATATAGCATCCTGTATTTACCCGATCCTTTGATTTCATAAACAAAATTTTCTTCAAGTGTCCCATTCAGGTACAGGTTCGCATTGTAGGCATCCACATAAACATCCCCGCACCCTCCTAAACCGCATGCGTTCTCCATGCCAGGAAATTCCCCGATAAGGTAAAGCCCGGCTAAACCTATCCACGTCACGACAATTAATAAAATTACGATTTCCTTATTTTCATTCAACCCCAACTCACCACTGGCCTTTTTAATTCCTCGTCAAAGAAATCCAGATATTCCTTCTTGCTCATACCAGCCCCGCGTCCAATGAATTTTGAAGGAATAGTATCCATCATGGTATTATATTCCTGGATAATATTATTATATGTATATCTGTGTCTTGCTATCTCATCCTCTACATCTTTGACCGAGGCCATCAATGAAGTTACGGTTTCTGAAGTTTTTAATGCAGGATAATTTTCAGCAACTGCGATAATATTTCCAAGAATCCCGCGGCTTTCAACATCAATTTTTTTAAGTTCTCCCGTATCTGCTTTTCCCACGTTTACCCGCAGGCTCGTTATTTTTTCAAAAGTATCCTTTTCGAACTTAGCATAGCTTTTAACTGCCTCAACAAGCTGTTCGATCATGTCGAGCCGCTTTTTCATCGCAACTCTTGCCTGGGATAGTGTCGCATCTGCGGCATTCCTTAAGCTTTTGAGCCTGTTGTATGTGGAAAAGAAATAGATGATGCTAACAAGGAGTATTATTACAAGAATTATCACAAGGATAGATACTACCACTAAAATATCCATATAATATAAGTTATTTCAGGCGCTATATAAAATTTCTGATACTTGCTGGCTCAAATCTCATTTTTGATTATCATGAAGTTTTCCCGCGCTTGGGAATGGTCATGGCTTCGTCCAAGTCGCGCCGGGCTCTTTTGAATTTTAATCCATAATTCGCAATCACTTGATGGTAAATGCATATTTAGAGCAATCTCATAACGCACTAAAGTTTTATATGTTACTAATTCCATTATATTTGAATATAAATGGCTGAAGCAGAACTTATCAGAAGAATGGCGAATGATATGGCAGCGTTAAAAGAGCAAATGAGCCGATTAGAGATTGTCATTAATGAAATTGATCAAGACATTCACAGGGAAGTAAATCCTCAATATCTAAAAAAATTAGAGAAAATAAAGAAACAGAAAGGCATTAGATTCAAAAGTTCTGAAGAATTTGATGAATATTTTTCGGAATAAATATTCTCTATTTGAGATTATTTCATAAATATTTGTATTCTGCGTGTTGTTACTATCACTAAATACTATAGTACTACAGCTGCTATAAGTGTAACTACACGCGATAACTAAGCGACAATTAAGAGATAATTAAGCGACAATTAAGAAAAAATTATTAGAGCTATTATAAGTGTTTAAAACAGGAAAAAAACTATTTATACTTTTTATTTTCTGGAAAAATTTTATATATTATTTGAACGTACTAAGTATAGTAAATATGAATGAAAATCAAACATTCTCTCTTGAAATAAAACCAGAGCTTGCCAAGAAATTAAAAAAGCTCCAAAAGAAAAATCCCCTTCTGTTTGCCCGTGTGAAAAAGAAGATTTTTGAAATCATAGAGAATCCCACTCATTACAAACCACTGAAATATGGTGTATGAAAAACATTCGTCGGGTCCATTTTGACCCTTTTGTTCTGATCTTTACTCTAAATGAAGATGAGCGACTTATAGAATTTTTGGATTTTGAACACCATGATAAAATATATTTATAAAAATAAGTCCAAGAAATTATAAGTCGCTTTTCACTCTTCCACCCTCGCCACGTTCATATTCCTCTTAAGTCCCATCGCCTCAGCCACTGATTCGCATTTTGTCTTCAAAAGATATGCTATCGGCCTGAAATCATACTCAGACATTGTCTCATAATTCGCCATCCCCTTGCTGATTATCAGCGACGCATTCCCCAGCGCCTCCACAAGCTCTGGCGGCGCCTCCTGCAAACATAAACCGATGGCGTTTGAACCCGTTGTAAGTATCCTGTCAACCATTTTATCGATACCAAGTTCCAGAGCTTCTTTCATGGTGACATCGTTCAATATCGGCGCGCCCCTGACAACAAGGGTGATTCTGCCTCCGAGCTTTTTTATCTGCTCAAACAGCAATGTGTCAAAAACGATCTCTCCACAGTTATCGGCAAGATAGACGACGTTGCTCAGCATCGTTTTTATCTTATCTGAATCATCCACATCAAGCCCGTGTTCGATCTGCTTCTGCATGGCATCCTTTGCTGTTGCTTTATCAGCGTCAAAACCGAGTACCCCGAAATCAAACGAATTGCCAATAATTGATAAAAGCACCGCGCGCCTGAATGAGTCTTTTTCAGAAACAAATTCCCTTCCCATGGGCAAAAGCTTCATTGCAGCCGCATTGCTTTCCTTTTTTTTCTCTGAATATGGATCAATATCCCCAAGGATCCTGTATGCTTCCCTGTGGATCTTTGTGGAAAGATGCGTCGCCGCCCCGTCAACCATGTATTTCCTGAGTACTTCTATCCCTGCGATAATTACTTTTTTCTGCAATTCCACGTCTTTTGTGGAAAGTTCTGCCTCGAACTGTACTCTTGATAATAAACACGGCGCACATCTGGGATGGGTCTTCAAAATATTTTCTCCTAAAATTCAAATAATTGCTTCTGCTTTGTTTCAGCCTGCACCTTTCTTTCTCCCATCCCTCTTAACATTTCTCTTGTTACACCAAAATCAGATAATATCCGTTCAACAGGCGGAAGTATCTGTTTATTTATATAATAATCAACATCAATAGGCAGGTTTTTCTTTTGCGCATATTCAGGGTCTTCGGCGCGGTCAACAAATATCGCATTGCCTGCCACGATCACAAAAGGTATCCTGTCACCGACATGTGAAATTATGCCCCTTTTCCGGAGTTTTTCTATTACTGTTATATGTGGCTGCCTGTTCCTGTAACTTTCAATTTTTTTTGTATATTGGCGTGTCAGGATAAGGTCGTCAAAAAGCGGGCTTGTGGAATCTATTGTTTTTATGCTGTTTATCGTATTCTTGACAAGAAGAACGGCATCATCCACTTTTCCTTCCTTCAGGACAAGCTCAAGGACTTTCTCAATAGTCTTTGTGGTAAGCTCGCACCAGTCGCGGCGAACTGTCTCCATCCCCTTCACTTTTATCTTTTCCTTCAAACCTTTCGCCGTTTTTTCCTGGATAAGGAGTGCATATCGCTTCTTGGCAAGGAATATAGCGCGCCTGGCAAAAGAGTCAAAAACAAGCTCCATTGGCTTAACAAGAGAATCCGTTACGGTATTTGCGATCGTATTTCCTACAAGCTGCGCCTCATCAAAGTTAATCTCTTTATCAGCAAGATGCACAAAAACGCTATCAGTATCTCCATAAACTACCGATAACCCAATACGCTTCCCGCTTATATTTTCATCTTTTTTGAAAGCTTTTCCATCCTTCAGGATTATTTCCCTGATATCCTTCTCTATCAAATCTTTCGTTCTCAGGATATTCTCCCTTCCAAAGCTTGTTACTGCGCTTGCAAGTGTCAAACTGTACAATCGCGCCCTCGTATATCCTGAATAGCCGTAGAAACTGTTTAGAAGAATTTTAAGCGCAAGCTGTGTGGCATCCAGCACCCGTTTTTCCTCCTCATTTGCTGTTTTCATTTTAGCGCGCGTCTCCTGCCTGCGGTTCAGGAGATCTTCAAGAATGGATGGCACGATACCTTTTACAACTTTTTTGGAAACGAAAACACCACCCGTCGGCGCTTCTATAACGTCAGCCGGCCGATCTCCCACAACTTCAGTTGTATAACAAAGATTATGCGCCATCATTATGGTCGGGTATAATGATTTGTAATCAAGGATGACGATGTTTTCAAGAAGACCTTTCTTCGGAGGCAGGACTTCAGCCCCGGCCAGTTCCTCGCCTTCATCATAGCGCTCTTCAGATATTTCCCCTGTTGGGCGCGGAGGTAACACACGATCGTTTTTCATATATTCACGAAGCATAAGGTTCTCCACCATCTGGGTCTGCCCTCCATCGAGGATATCCTGGAGCAGCGTCCCGCTCACTCTTGCAAGAGCGATGTATTTATCAATAAGCCTGAGTTTCAACAGGAAAAGAAGTGCAAGCTCCGAGTCACGCCTTGAATACTCGATGAATTTCGAAAGTTTTTCACCATTGTCTTTCCAGTAATCTTCCATTTCAAGGAATGGTATTTCAAGTTTTTCAGACCCCAGCAATTCCTTTGCCGCATTCCTCAGAGTATATTGTTTGAGTGAAAATTCCCTGCGAAGCAAAGGCAATACGTCCACAGCAATGCGGCCCATCACGCTTACTCTTGTAACATTCCCGATTCTCTTATAATAGAGGTCCCTGCCATCTCTGCCTGCGATCGGCTCTATCCGCGCTCCTTTTCTATTAAGAGTTTTGATCCTGTCAACAATATACGGAATATCAAAACTGTTTGAGTTGTAGCCCACAAGAATATCAGGGTCGTACTTTTTTATTATTTCGAAAAACCTGCGAAGCATTGCTTCCTCAGTGCCATAGCTTTCGGTTTCAACATCTGCTTTTGCATCCTTCCCAACAAGCACAAGTGTTTTCTTTCCTTCAAAATCAGGCGCAAAAGCAAGACTCATAAATACAATTGGAGAGGTTTCAGGCACCGGCATGCAGCCATTCAATGGCAGGCACTCAATATCAAATGCAAGATGCCTCAGAGGTGCGTTTTTCAGAATTTCAACAGGTTCTACATTCTCTGATGTTATTTTCAGGTCGCTTATGATATTATTGCTTATTGCGTCCCCTTCAGGTTCTGCTTTTGCCCAGCCCATGCCGCCAAGCCCTTTATCTACCATGTACCTGTTCCTGAAAAGGATGTCTGTCTCATATATCTCATCAACCATTTTTCGGACATCATCGCGGATGATTGGAACGCTTTTCGGATCATACAGGGTGATCTTTAGCATGCTTGTTTTATTCTTGAAATAACCAACAGGTTCAAACCGCCTTACCTGCTCGATCCTTTTTATATGATCTTTAAACTTTTCCAGCAAAATAACTGACAATTCCGGCGCTGCTTTTACATAAAAATAAGGTTCAAAACCCGGCACATGACAGCATATACTGTTTCCAGACTCATCTCTCCCATAGAGCCTTATTACAGGCTTATCATCTTTGTAGGTGTAGTCGGCATCAAGAATCTGGAATTTCATGATCGTTAGATTTGATTTCAAGTGTTTATATGTTTCTTAATTCTCAATATACAATTTCAATATACATCAACAATATTAAATATCATTAGCAAATTAATACCATGAGTAAATATTGTAACAAGGTGTAAGAATGTATTGCAGCAAATGCGGGACAATGAATTCGGATGACGCGGAATTTTGCTCAAAATGTGGAAACAGCCTGAAAATCTCTACGATCTCAGTAAACGTATCCTCCAGAGGTGAATTGGGGACTGAGAAAGATGTTGTCCTGCACAGGATCTTTGCCGTAATAATTGATTATTTTGTAATGGGATTTTTATCATTCAGTATTGTCGGTGCTTCAATTGTTCCCGGCCTTGCGGCCAGATCACCGATGACGGTCATAAGCGGTTTTTTCATGAGTTTATTTATTATAATGCTCCTCTGGATATTTTATGGTATATTACTGGAAACATGGAAAGGCCAGACTGTTGGTAAGATGATCCTCGGGATTATTGTTGTTAAAGAGAACGGAGAGCCATGTGACTTTTTAGCAGCCCTGTTGAGAAATGTTTTGCGGATAATAGATAGCCTGCCTTACTTTTACATATTGGGATTTATCGTTATGGCGATCACAGAGAAAAGACAAAGACTCGGAGATCGTTTAGCCGGAACAGTTGTTGTCAGGATTAAGCATTAAGTCATCAAACCTGCTATCACATTCTTCCTGTAGTCTGAAAAACCGTCTTCAAGTATCGCTTCCCTTGCTCCTTTCACTATTGACTGGATAAAATGAAGATTATGTATGGACGCAAGCCGAAGCGCCAGGAGTTCGGATTCCTTGAAAAGATGATGCAAATATGCTCTTGTATAATTCCTGCATGTATAGCACCCGCAATTTTCATCTATCGGTGAAAAATCCATTGCCAATTTATTCCGCGCAATATCAATACTCCCTTTTGAGGTCATGAGGGTCTGGTGCCTCGCATTTCGTGTTGGGAATGCGCTGTCAAAAATATCAATGCCGGATTCGATCGCATTTAATATCTCTATCGGTGAACCCACACCCATAAGGTAGCGCGCTTTATCTTCAGGAACAAGCGGAACGCTAAATTTCAAAACATCATTCATTATTTCCTTGGGCTCACCGATCGACAGGCCGCCTATACCATAGCCGTCAAAATCCATCTCTATCAGTTCCTCAGCACATCTTTTTCTCAATTCTGCAAAAGTCCCGCCCTGGAGTATTGCAAAAAAGAGCTGTCCGTGGTTTTGTTCCACATTTTTGGCCATGGATGCCCACTTTATTGTCCTTTCCATTGATGCTTCAACAACGCTAAACTCACTCCCGTAAGCAGGGCAATCATCAAGCATCATTGCCACATCGCTTCCAAGCAGCTTCTGGTTCTCAAGACATATTTCAGGAGTGTAAGAGTATTTTTTCCCGTCCCGCAGGTTCTTATAAATAATTCCCTCATCGTTTATCTTGAACGGGAAATCCTTCCGTATCATCTGGAAGCCGCCGCTATCAGTAAATATTCCACCTTTCCAGTTCATGAATTTGTGCAGGCCGCCTGCTCTCTGGATAATCTCGATCCCTGGAGCGAGCAACAGGTGAAAAGCATTGCTTATCAGCACTTGTGTTCCCATTTCGTACAGCTCGTCAGTTGTAATGGTCTTCACAGTCGCTTTTGTGGCAACTGGCATGAATGCAGGAGTATCGATGATGCCATGGTTGGTCATGAGTTTTCCTGCTCTTGCTCCTGTAATTTTATCTGTGTGGATCAACCTGAACATATTATTTATTCCTACCCTTGAAAACAAGCATTGCATCCCCGAAACTGTAAAACCTGTATGAATGTGATATGGCTTTATTATAAGCCTCCATCAAGCGTTCCCGGCCTGCAAAAGCACTCACAAGCATCAAGAGCGTGGATTCAGGAAGATGGAAGTTTGTGATCATAGCATCAATTCTTGACCTGAATTGATATGATGGATAAATAAAAAGCTCACTGAATCCTTCTTTTTCTACTATTTTCCCGTCAATGCATGAACTTTCAAGCGCCTTTACAGTTGTTGTTCCTGCTGCTATGAGTTTTCCCCGTGTTCCATTGATAATATCTGCATTTTCCCTCCTGACAGAAATATATTCGGGTTCCATAATATGTTTTTCAATATCCTGGGCCTTGACCGGCGTGAAAGTACCGGGGCTTACATGCAGGGTAACATAAGCGATGTTGACGCCTTTTTCTTTTATCCTCCCCAATAACTCGTTCGTGAAATGAAGGCCGGCTGTTGGCGCTGCAATTGAGCCTTTTTCTTTCGAGTAGACAGTCTGATAGCGGTTCTTATCATCGAGTTTTTGTTTGATATACGGAGGCAGAGGCGCTTCCCCTATTTTTTCAAGAATATCAGGAAGATTCCCATTACAATTGAAATTAACAAGATACCTGTTCGTATTGGGCCTCTCCAGGATCTGGAGCACTGTTGCTTCAAGCTCACCAAAATTAAGTTTTGTACCTTCGCGGATATTCTTCCCACGTATCATGCATTCATAACCAGCGTCATTTTTTGAGACAACAAGCGCTTCCACATAGCCGCCTGTACTTTTTTTGCCCATCAGCTTTGCAGGTATCACTCTTGAATCATTAAGAACAAGGGTATCTTCGGCCTCAAAGTAATCCGGGATATCACAGAAAAAACGGTTCTCGATCTGTTTCCCCTGTTGTCCCACCACCATTAATTTAGATGCGTCTCTTGGTTCTATTGGAGATTGGGCAATAAGTTCTTTAGGAAGATGATAGTCAAATTCGGAAAGTTTCATTGACTGCTAAGTTTACATTGTTGTTTAAGTAATTTTTCATCAGCCAATTAAGTTTAGCCAATCGAGTTTAGCCAATTAAGTATTTCTTAAAAATATTTTGCCATTATTTTATCAGGCCCAATTCCATATTATTGATGATATTATTTTCGTCTTTAAACCGATATTCTCGCTGGCTTCGATTCCCTCTTCGAATCAGTATATTCTCGCGGGACATCCTTGCAAGATATGTCGATACCGTGCTGAGACCGATTTTTCCATAAACTGATTCATATTGTTTTTTTACATCAAGAGATGTGAACCATACCCTAGGATATTCAAATCTTAAGAACATTTCCAATCTTTCTTTTAATGTCAATGCTTTTGATTCGCTTATGTTGTTCATGGTCGATGCCCGGGATGGAATTTCAGTTCTTGTTTTTGAAGCAGCAAGAATGAATTTCATAGCAGATACTACAGGGAATTCACCTTCGAATTCGGCATCCGCTCTCGTTCCGTCGTCCCTGACAAGATGTACTTGCACTTCATCTGCCTCTATCGAATTAAGGTAAGCAACTGCAAGGTCAATGCATTCAGGACCTTTGTAATTTATACTGCATGCGTTTGTTCCTTCGATTTCAAGCCTTATTTTCATAAACCTCAAAAAATTGGAGGACTGCCCGTCCCATCGAGACAGACAGTTTTACATCCGGATTTCCCCTCCGATGTTTCCTTCGTGTTAAATCATGTTCGTTTTGTGAACGACTTTGTAAATAGATGTAATTATTGGTATATATACTTTTCAATTGAAATAAAGGTAAATGGACATATATGTTAAATATAACAAAATTAAAGGTTATTTTTAATAAATATTTATTATTAACTATGATTTTGTCAATTTAAATAACTATATACCATTATATTATTTAATATTTCGTTTAATTCCTCAATTATGTTCAAATTATTTTTCCAGTGGAAATAAAGGGGTACGGGTTATTCCAGCTTAACACACTTATTCACAAATTTTTTTGGAAAATATTGTTTAATAATGTGTATATTTAGTATGTATTACAAAAATACCGATAGCAAAGGCAGGAATATGAAAATCGCTTATATTTGCATATTCCAATAGGAAAAATTTGGATAATCTATTTTAATAATAAAACTAAATAAAGGCTTAGGCAGGTGAACAGGCATGGCTGAAAACACAATAGAATCTTTACAGGATGAAAAACGTATCTTTAATCCGCCTTCTGAATTTAGCAAAAAAGCGTATATAAAAAGTTTTGATGAATATAAAGAAATTTATAAACAATCGATCAACGACCCCGCAACATTCTGGGCAGAGAAAGCACATCAGCTTAACTGGTTCAAGGAGTGGGAAAAAGTCAATTCATGGGATCCTGAAAAAGCCATTTGCCGCTGGTTCGAGGGTGGAAAGCTGAATGCATCATATAATTGCCTTGACAGGCACCTATCCGGGCGTGGGGACAGGATCGCTATCCTCTGGGAGGGTGATGGCGGTGAAACACAACAATTCACATATAAACAATTGTATATGGAAGTCTGCAAATTCGCGAACGTGCTGAAGAACAGAGGTGCAAAAAAGGGTGATAGGATAGCGATTTATCTTCCTATGATCCCCCAGCTTGTGATCTCAATGCTGGCATGTACAAGGATCGGAGCCATTCACAATGTTGTATTTGCAGGTTTTAGCGCTGATTCATTAACAGATCGCATTCATGACAGTTCATGTTCATTTGTAATCACGGCTGATGCCGGTTTAAGAGGAGGGAAAATCGTCCCGCTCAAGGAAAGTGTGGACCGGGCGATAAGCGGCAAAAAAAACTCTGTGAATACAGTTATTGTTTACAACCGCACAGGCACGAAAGTGAATATGAAGCAGGGAAGAGACTTCTGGTGGCATGAGGAGATAAAGAACGCAAGCATTGAGTGCAAACCGGAAGTGATGGATGCTGAAGACCCACTATTTATCCTTTATACAAGCGGAAGCACCGGCAAACCGAAAGGTGTGCTTCACACCACTGGCGGATATTTATTGTATGCTATGCAGACTTTTAAATGGATATTCGATTACAGGGATGAGGATTTATACTGGTGCACCGCTGACATAGGATGGATAACAGGCCACAGCTACATCGTGTATGGGCCGCTTGTAAGCGGAGCAACAAGCCTGATGTTTGAAGGTGTTCCGAATTATCCACAGCCTGACAGGTTCTGGGAGCTTATTGAGAAATATAAAGTAACGATATTTTATACAGCTCCGACGGCGATCAGGGCGCTTGAGCGAAGCGGGGATGAATGGCCAAAAGGAAGAGACCTCTCAAGCCTCCGGCTTCTTGGAACCGTGGGTGAGCCAATAAATCCCGAGGCATGGATGTGGTACTATAACGTGATCGGGAACAGGCGCTGTCCCATCGTGGATACATGGTGGCAGACTGAAACAGGGGGAATACTCATAACGCCGCTGCCGGGAGCTACGCCTCTTAAACCCGGTTCCGCGACATTTCCTTTTCCAGGGATAGAACCGATGGTCGTGAAAGCGGATGGAACCGAAGCCGATATCAACGAAGGAGGGCAGCTTGTTATAAAGAAGCCGTGGCCAGGGATGATGAGAACTGTTTTCGGCAGCCACCAGCGTTTTATCGAGAAGTATTTCTCCCAGTTCCCGGGACTGTACCAGACCGGGGACAGCGCACGGAAGGACGAGGACGGATATTTATGGATCATGGGAAGGATCGACGACGTGATAAAGGTTTCAGGACACAGGCTTGGCACTGCGGAGATCGAAAGTTCCCTTGTTTCCCACAATGCAGTCGCTGAAGCTGCTGTTGTGGGTTATCCCCATGATATTAAAGGGGAAGCCATCTATGCTTTTGTCACACTTAAGGAAGGTGTGAATAAGACCGATGACCTGAAAGCCGATCTTGTCATTCATGTCAGGAATTCGATCGGTCCTATCGCAAAGCCTGAGAAGCTGCAATTTGCGGACGCGCTTCCCAAGACGCGCTCCGGGAAGATAATGAGGCGCATATTGAGGAAGATCGCATCGGGTGATGTGCATGACCTGGGGGATATCACCACGCTTGCTGATCCATCTGTTGTGGAAGTGCTTGTGGAGGAGAGGGAGTGAAATTGAGATACTCATGACTTTGAAATCCCTTGAAGATGGAAAAGTGACATTCCTTAAAGCGGCAGAAATGGCGGGAATGAATGTTTGGGATTTTGCTAATATCTTGCGGGAAGAAAGTATAGTGTGGATAAAATCTCAAAGACTCATACGACAAGATCTGGATGATGCGCTACGATGAAAACACTGGTATTTGATGTGCAGATCAATCCAAATAACACAAATCCGTGTATTTTCGGGCGCGCTGATTTTTTTATTTTTGTTGCATCTGGCATAAGTAACCACAGATGAACACAGATAAACACAGATATGCGTCATGATTTTGGGCGCGCAAGAATCTATATATGGCCTATAATAATACCAGAAATCAGTGAAGAGAGCTGCGTGATAGTTGGTTTATTCCATGATATCGGGAAGCTGGGAATGCCTGGAAAGCCATATTACTTGTCTGAGGTTAAAGACAGAAAGCCAACTGGCGCATACCTCATAAATCCTGATATCGTTGCAATGGGTTTGTCGTTGCGCAGCCTGTATCTTGTTTCGCAGTATATCCCATTCACTGACGAAGAGCGCAGGCGATCGCATACCATGACGGGATAGTACCTGAAGGGCGCTCGGTGGCGCATAAGAAAGAATTATTAAGCCAGAGGACATATATTTAAATAATATAATAAGAAAAAGAGATGTATCAAATGAATGAAGCTCTTTTAATTGACGAAAAGGCAAAGCAGATATATGAAACCCACCGGGAAGAATGGGAGAAACGGTACGTAGGGAAGATAATCGCAATAGATATTGAAGAAAATAACATCGCATCCGTTGGAGAACGTATCAGCGATGTTGAAGCCAGAAGAAAAAGACCTGGTCACAGGCTCTTTATGCGAAGAGTTGGTAAAAATCCAACCGTTGTCAGGCTGCGGAAATATGCCTGAAGAAACTGTCTTTGATTATATAGATGATGATCCGCTCGTTCAGGTCACTATTATCAATCTACATTGGATAGCTTATTAAGATATTTTAGACGCTGTTCATGATGGCGATTTGAAACCGGATTATAAACTGGGAGACGTTGTGGTAATATGAGGACAGTTGAGGAAATAATGAAACTTTGCAAGAGGCTTATTAAGGAAGGAAAAAAGGCCTAAAACCGATAATTCTATTAATCATGCAATTAATCAAAGCGGAACATGGAACTTCCGAAAGAATACGATTATAACACGATCGAAGAAAAATGGCTGGATACATGGCAGGATTCCATGTACTATTTTGACTGGGACTCGGAAAAACCCCAGTTCATAATCGATACGCCGCCACCCTATCCAACCGGGAATTTCCATATCGGCAATGCTCTTAACTGGTGTTATATCGATTTTGTTGCTCGCTACAAAAGAATGCGCGGATTTAATGTGATGTTCCCCGAAGGCTGGGACTGCCACGGGCTTCCCACAGAAGTAAAAGTAGAAGAAAAACATGGTATCACCAAGAGCCAGGTTTCAAGGGAAGAATTCAGGCGCATGTGTGTGGAACTGACCGAAACTAATATCGGGCGCATGAGAAAGAGCCTGCGGCGCCTCGGGTTTTCCATAGACTGGAGCAACGAATACATAACTATGGAGCCTGCTTATTTCGGAAAAACCCAGCGGTCTTTTGTTCAGATGTACAAAAGCGGCATGATATACCAGCAGAACCATCCTGTGAACTGGTGTCCGCGTTGTGAAACTGCCATTGCTTTTGCTGAAGTCGAATACGATTCCCGGACCACGCTCCTGAATTATCTTAATTTTGATAAGCTGAAAATAGCAACAACAAGGCCCGAACTCCTGGCTGCATGTGTGGCCGTTGCTGTTAATCCTGATGATAAAAGATACCAGGAATTTGTGAACACAGAGATAAAAGTGCCTGTTTTCGGTCATAATGTAAAGGTCATTTCTGATAAGAGCGTTGACCCCACGTTTGGTACAGGCGTTGTCATGATATGCACTTTTGGTGATAAGCAGGACGTCAGATGGTGGGTCGAACATAAGCTTCCGCTTCGAAAAGCGATCGACAAGACAGGAAAGATGACTGAACTTGCAGGAAAATATGCCGGGATGGGCACATCGGACTGCAAGAAAGCCATAATTGAAGACATGGAAAAAGGCGGTATACTATACAAACAGGAAGAACTTCCGCAGAACGTTGGTTTGTGCTGGCGCTGCAAGACAGCGATAGAAATACTATCAGAAAGACAGTGGTTCGTGAAAATAATACATGATGATATCCTTAATACCGCAAACGAGGTCACCTGGATTCCCGATTACATGAAGGTCAGGCTTGAGAACTGGACAGGTACAATGGAATGGGACTGGTGCATATCAAGACAGAGGATTTTTGCAACTCCCATACCTGCATGGTATTGTTCCGGATGCGGGAAGACAAAAGTAGCAAAA
Organism: Candidatus Methanoperedens sp.; assembly: GCA_012026795.1. NCBI lineage: Archaea > Methanobacteriati > Methanobacteriota > Methanomicrobia > Methanosarcinales > Candidatus Methanoperedentaceae > Candidatus Methanoperedens > Candidatus Methanoperedens sp. The sequence continues at coordinate 242,014 of VEPM01000001.1, read as the reverse complement.
GAGGAATGGCTGCCTCTTGATCCTACACAGACACAGCCTCCTGAAGCCTGTGAATGCGGGTCAAAGGAATTTAAGGGAGAAGTGGATGTCCTTGATACCTGGATGGACTCCTCGATTTCTGCCCTTCATGTGTCCGGCTGGCTCAGCGACCATCCGCTCCTTCTGCCTGCCCAGCTTCGCCCGCAGGGGTATGATATCATCCGCACATGGTCTTTTTATACAATATTAAGAGCTAAAGCGCTTCTTAATAAAAGACCATGGGATACTATCCTGCTAAATGGTATGGTGCTGGGTGAAGACGGCCACAAGATGAGTAAATCCCGCAATAACTTCGTTATACCTGAAGAAGTTATCAAGAAAAATGGGGCAGATGCCTTCAGGCAGTGGGCAGCTATTGGCGGGACGACCGGATCGGATATTATTTTCTCATGGAAAGATGTTGTAGCAGGCTCGCGCTTTTTGCAGAAATTATGGAGTATCGTGCGATTCTCATTGCCGCATATCTCAGATGGACCTGCAAACCTTAAGCCCATAGACCTGTGGCTTCATAGCAAATTGAACAGGCTTGTGAAAGAAACAACTGAAAAGATGGATGCATACCAGTTCGATGAGACTTTTAAGGCTATAAGAGGATTTACATGGGATGTGCTTGCTGATAACTATATTGAACTTGTAAAATCAAGGCTTTACGGAGAAGGGGAGGGGAAACATGCGGCTCAGTACACACTCTACGTGGTTATTGAGACCATTTCACGGCTCCTTGCACCGTTTTTACCTTATTTTTCCGAAGAGGTTTATTCCCATGTAAAAAAGGAAAGTGTGCATCTTGCGCCATGGCCGGTAGTCAATGAATCACTTATCGATTCCGATGCAGAAGCAAGAGGTGAATTGATAAAAGAAATGACTTCTGCAATAAGGCGCTATAAAGCAGAACATGGCATGCCGTTAAATTCCCCGCTAAAAGAAATAGAGATATATTCCGACATACCTGATGCATCTGATATCGCGGGCGCTGCTAATTCCGTGATCAAACTCAGACATGGAGTGCCGGATTTTGAGCTTGTGCCAAAGGAAATAAAACCGAATATGAGAGTTCTTGGCAAAACCTACAGGAACAGGGCAAAAGCAATTGCAGAAGCGCTTGTAAATGCTGATCTGAATCTTGCAGAATCCGGAAGTATTACACTACAGGTCGGTGATGAGGAAATAACTCTTGATGCATCCTGTTTTACTCTTGAAAAAGAAAGGCTCTTGAAAGGGAAAGCAGTGGATGTCCTTGAAGTTGGAACTTCTACAATAGTAATTATGCGTTATCAGAAAAGTTTATAGTCAGCAGATGCCCTATTACCACTATGGTGAAAATATGACAGATATCAGCGAGATACATGTTACAAAAACAATAGTTAATGAATTCATGGATGATTTCATAGAGAATATTCTTGACAGCGATGTTGTCGTCGTGGGCTCAGGACCATGCGGTGTCACGGCTGCAAAGTACTGTGCAGAAAAAGGCCTCAAGACTGTTATGATCGAGAGGAATATCTATGGGGGCGGAGGTATGTGGCAGGGTGGCTTCCTGTTGCCAAAAAATACCGTCGGTGCTCCCGCCAACAAGCTGCTTGAAGAATGCGGGATAAATCTAAAGGATGCTGGAAATGGACTTTATGTTTGCGATTCATTTGAGATGGTCTCAAAGATGCTGGTAAGCGCATGTAATGCGGGTGTGAAATTGCTCAATTCTACGAACGTTGAAGACCTGTTACTCAAAGAAGATCATGTTGATGGCGTGGTCATCCAGTGGTATCCTGTACAACAAATGCCCAAATTCATTACATGTATGGATCCGATCGCGATCAGATCAAAAGTTGTAATTGATGCAACAGGGCACGATTCATTCCTTGTAAAGCGCTTGAGCGAACAGAGATCAGGCATCCCTAAGCCCCCGGGCTGCGGTTCACTCTGGGTAGATGAAGCAGAGAAAAAGACAGTAGAACTCACTCATGAGATATATCCCGGTCTTATCGTGGCAGGAATGTCAGCAACCTCAACATACGGCGCTCCGCGCATGGGGCCGATATTTGGCGGCATGCTTCTTGCAGGAAAGAAAGCAGCAGAGCTTGCTTATGATAAAATCAGGGGCGCAAAGGCTATGGGCAAGGACATAAAAATCAGCCATCGTGTGCCTGATGTCCTTGTGACCGAATAAATATATATTTGGGCAAAAGCCCAAACTTTTTTCAATTGCTTTTTCTATACTCTTACAATTATCTTTTTATATTACCACAGCCAATATTTTGATGGAGGTAAATTTATGGCACTTAATATAATGGATGGCTACGGCTATGGAATGATGGGTGGAGGTATGTGGATTCTGGGATTTATATTCTGGATATTGATTATAGTAGGACTCGCATTGCTCATAAAATATCTATGGCAGGGTGGGGGTATGAGGGGAGGGCAGGAATCCGCGCTTGAAGTGCTGAAGAAAAGGTATGCAAGAGGAGAGATAAGCAAGGAAGAATTTGAAGAGAAAAAGAAAGATTTGATGTGAATTAAAGACACAAAAATATGGACCCGGCGGGATTCGAACCCGCGGCCTTTGCGTTGCGAACGCAACGATCTACCTCTGATCTACAGGCCCGAAAAAGAGGGAAATGGGTTTTTCTACATCCTGCCCAATTCTTCAACCGAAACGCTTTCTACACCGTTGACTTTGCTGAATACTTCTTCGACTTTCTCAGTTCCGCCCTCAATATCGCCGACTTTTACAACTACAATTAAGGCTTTCAAGCCAAATGCAACAGGTTCTTCTGAGAACCCGTGAATTCGCGCTCCTTTTGGGATGGCTTTTGTCAGGGCATCTTTGAGTTTATTAAGATCAACATCCATGCCCGAGGGCATTACTTTTATTTTTGCCGCTACTTCTCCCATTATTCTCACGGCCCTTCGAATCCGCATTCAGGACATTTATATGAATTGCTCTGATGCCTGCAGGCTGTGCATCTTCCGATCTCATTACCGCATTGCGGGCATGGGAATCGTGCATAGCCACGTTCAATAAGATTTACTCCGCATGAAACACAAATTGTTGCTTTTTCTTTTCTTGGCATAATATTCTCCTTATGTTGGGGGTTCCATACACATCCGAAAGCTATTAAATTTATCCTTTAATAAGAGTTCCTGTAATATTGCCTTTTAATGCCAATGCATTTACCACCCTTCCAGGACAATTTCCATTAATGATCTCGCAATTCATTTTATTCTTCATTAGAAAATGCGGAAGTTCTGCATCCACACAGGTCTCAATATTAATGAGTTCCTCTGCTTTGAGTTCATTTTGAAGTGTGCCATTCAAGTATATACCATCAACATCTGTAACTTTGATATACCTTGCCCTGAGCTTTAACGCAACCCATGCTGCAATTGTGTCTGAGGTCACATCCCATGTGTGGGAGAGTTCATCATTATTCTTAAGGAGGTTGTATGGAAGTAAAACATAAGTACCGTTGCCAGGAATTTTCAGGTTGTCGATCAGTTTTGTATCAGTTCCATCAGCCAGATAATACCCATACTGCTCCATAGCAAGTATTGCCATCCAGTGCGCAGCTTCTTGCGAGGGATTGGATTTGCGCACAGCGTCCGCGAAAATTGAACCGCCCGGGACGATGAGAATAGTTTCCCCGGTTGAATTGGTGTATTCTATGAGGTCTTTTATGATTCTTTTTGCGCTATGGATCAGGCTCCCACCGAGTTTTATGGTTATCATGATTTTTTGATCAGATTCACCGTAAAGGACGCAAAGGGCGTAAAGATTTTACTGCTACACTCTGCGTTCTTTACGGTGGGATTTGACTTAAAAAAGCAACCCACAATCAGCAGCTAAGACTTGCTATTTCCCCAATTCCTTCAATCGCTCAAGGTTTGCCTTTGCCTCATCAACGGCTTTTTTCTGCTGTTTTTCAAGCTGGGTAACAATATCCTTAAAACCAACTTTGAGCGAATATATCTTGTATGGTCTTCCTTTTCCAGAGGTCTTCTCTTCCCGTTCATCTATCCAGTCTCGTTCTTTTAACTGCCTCATTGCAATACTGACTTCGGGCTGGCGCAATCTGGCTACTCTTTCGAGGTCTACCGAGGTTGCAGAATTCATATTCTGAAGATAGGTAAGGCTCATTGCGACATTCCGGCTCATCCCAAGGGAAATAAGTATATCTGCGATCTCTTCGTCTTTTTCATCAAGCTGTTTAATCTTAAGGGCTTTCATATTTACTCCAGAAATATATTATGTTCGCGTATTATTTTAATCTTTCGATATGATAAATAATAACGGATGTTTAAAATCCTACAATCCCAATTCTGCTCTCTTCAAATCACTCTTTTTCTTCTCAAGGAACGAATAAACAGGGCCATGGGCTGACCCTTCAAGAAGCATATTTATACCTGTTCTTGCTACGGTATTCTGCTCAGGATACCCTATCAAGCTTACTGTTTTTCCATAAACGGAGATATATGCGCTGGTCAGGCTCTCAAATATCTCCCTTGTTTTGCCATCCTTCCCTATGAGTCTACCCCTTATCCGCATGAGATCTTTTTCTGTCCTTGCAATATTTGAAAGGTCTATCGTTTCAAACATAAGAAGGTCATGGTCAAACAATTTCAAAGCCTTTTCAGGGCTAAAACCCCTTGCTATAGCCTGTACGACTTCCTTTGCGCGCATTCCCATAAGCGGATCGGTCGGATTTGCAATTTCCACATCCCCGCTTTCGCTATCAATATTTAACGTTGCTGTTGATTTTTCCTCAATGAGTTCTTTAGTCTGGCCTTTCGGGCCAACAAGGACCGCTATTCTTTCAAGTGGTATTTTAATATGCTCTGTCATTGTTCTTCCTCTTTATTTTTCTTTATGATTGAAATAATATCATCTTCATTTACCGGAATATTTAATTTTCTGAAAAAGCGAGCGATATTTGCAACATCGCGCCGCAGGTAAGTTTCTGCATTGAAATGACTGGTAAGTACCGATTGCCCCATATCAATTATTACTGGTTCCATCTTATTCATATCGACCAATATATTATATTCGCTAAGATCTGCATGGACAAGTTTTGCCTTTGAATATAGCCTGTTCATATAATCGACCAGCAAGTTAAAAATATGTGATGCTTCCTCTGTCGTCAGTTTAACATCTTTCAGTTGAGGCATCGGAATACCATCTTTCCCGATAAATTCCATTAACAATATGTTCCTCTGTGTAGTATAGGGTTCTGGTACCCTTACCCCGGCCTCCTGTGCACGTTTCAGGTTTTTGAATTCTTTTTTTGTCCATGCGAGAATAATATCTTTTTTTGCATGCCTTATCCCCTGGAACCTGGGGTCTCCCAAGATGTAATCTTTCATGGAATTAAAATTAGCAGTTGATATCATGTAAATCTTTACTGCGACTTCGGAAATATCATCTTTTTTTGCTGTAGCATGGAAAAGATTTGCTTCTTTCCCGGTACTGAAACAACCTCCAAGCGCGTTAATATAATCCTTTTTTGAAAGGTCATAGAGAGCCATCAATGTGGCTGTGTCAAAAACATCGTCAAATACCTGTTTCAGATCAGAATCCTTTAACCGCATGCGAAACTCATCGACTTTCTCATCCATGCGGGAAAGCTTCTTATCACTGGCCATAGGCTTAATTTAACTTTTCAAAAAACCTTTTCTCTCAAGCCAGTTTACCTGTGGCCCGCTGTATTTCCAGATGATGTCAGCTTTTTCGGTCTGGAAAGCCCACGGCACAACTATAACAACATCTCCTTCCCTTATCCAGGTACTTTTTTTCATTTTTCCGGGAATGCGAGTGATCCTTACTACGCCATCCATACACCTTACGCGCAGCTTATTAGCCCCCAACAGACTTTCAACAGTGCCCAGCACTTCGCCCGCTTTTTTTTGCGGCACCCGGACTCTCGTAAATTCTTCCGGTTGCTGGCTGTTATTATCTCGTCTGTTCAGTTTAACACCTCTTTATTCATACCCATTATTGTCTTGGCTGTATGTAAAGGTTACTGATAATATAATATATAATATAATATATAAACTATGTCTGAAATTGCCCGATACTTATTTTAGAAACCAGTTTAATGAAGTCTTATAAAAATGTCTGGAATATCTATTCTCGGAATTGAAGGGACGGCATGGAACCTGAGCGCAGCAATTGTTGATGAAAATGATGTTATTGCAGAGACTACGGCCACATATCGGCCTGCGACCGGCGGCATCCATCCACGTGAGGCTGCACAGCACCATGCAAACCATATTACAAAAGTGGTAAGGGAAACCCTGGAGAAAGGAGGACGAAAAATAGATGCAGTGGCATTTTCCCAGGGACCGGGACTTGGCCCGTGTCTTCGTACCGTTGCAACAGCGGCAAGGGCGCTTGCATTATCGCTTGATGTTCCCCTGATAGGGGTAAACCACTGCATTGCACATATTGAGGTGGGAAGATGGAAAACGCAAGCATTAGACCCGGTGACATTATACGTAAGCGGTGCGAACTCGCAGGTTCTGGCATACAGGAAAAGCCGTTACAGGGTTTTCGGGGAAACGCTTGATATCGGAATCGGCAACGCCCTTGATAAATTCGCAAGGTCTGCCGGGTTGGCGCATCCCGGAGGACCAAAAGTAGAAGAACTTGCAAAGAAGGCTTCGCAATATATCCAGCTGCCGTATACTGTAAAAGGTATGGATTTCTCATTCTCGGGATTGACAACAGCAGCACAGGAATCTGCCAAAAAATACCCTCTTCCTGATATCTGCCATTCGTTCCAGGAAACTGCTTTTGCAATGCTTGTAGAGGTAACAGAACGCGCCGTTGCACATACAGGAAAAAATGAAGTCCTGCTTGCAGGGGGGGTAGGAGCGAATTCGCGCCTTCGTGAGATGCTTACTGTCATGTGTGAGGACAGGGGTATTGATTTTTATGTTCCGGAAAAAAGGTTCATGGGCGATAATGGCGCAATGATCGCTTATCTTGGTCTCCTGATGTATAAATCGGGGTACAGGACAACAATTGCGGAATCAAAGGTCAATCCCGACTTCAGGCCGGATGAGGCCGAAGTGAAATGGAATCCTCAGGCTGTTGATATGTTTAAAGAAAAAAGGCCTGACCAGAAGGGAAAAATCGCAAGTGGCGCCGAAGCTGTGATCACACTTTCCGGGAATACGATCGTAAAGACAAGGATATCGAAACGGTACCGCATCAGGGAAATAGATGAGACCTTACGCAAGGAGAGAACACGTTCAGAAGCAAGACTTATTTCAGAGGCTCGAAGATGCGGTGTTCCAACCCCCATAATCAGGGATTTAACGGATTTTGAAATAAAAATGGAATACATAGATGTGACAGCCCTGAAAAAAGTGATTACCCCTTCGTTGAGTGAACAGACAGGAGAACTGATAGGGCGGTTGCATACGTATGGGATTATTCATGGCGATCTTACCACCTCGAATATATTATTCAGGGATGGCAAACTCTACCTGATCGATTTTGGTCTAGCGTATCTTGATAAGACAGTGGAAGCGCGGGGAGTTGATGTGCATGTGCTTTTCCAGACTTTTGAGAGCACGCATGAGTTCCATGAAGAGCTTATTGAGGCTTTTAAAAAAGGATATGCAAGGACATTTGCGGGTGCGGATGAGGTTATGGGAAGGGTGAAAGATATTGAAGGTAGGGGGAGATATGCGTGAAAAAGTATGGCAGCTGTTCATGCCGTCATTAATTATTAAGGGATACACGGATGCTCGATCTTGAAACCAACATGGTCAAAAAATGCGATATGCGGGAGACCTGTAAATCAAGCTTTACAGGGTTCCTGCAAAAGAATGCAGGTCTATTAAAGAATGAAAAAGTTCCTGAAGATGCTATTTTGAAAACCCAGTCCGAATTAAATGAAATGAGAAGTAATGCACCATCAAAGCAGTGCGAGAAATGCTTTTCACAGGTACAGGGCCTCTTTGGGAATCAGGTCAATTTAATGCGTTCTCTCAGGATATATAGTTCTAATGAAGAACAAAAACATGAGACATCCCCTGTTCCGGAAGAATTCATAGCGGAGGTATTTGAACCATTATCCAATAAACAGCGCCTTCAAATTTTAAAAGCGATAGAGATAGAAACAAAAACCTTTTCTTCCCTTTCGGAACTTACAGGGCTTCGAGGAGGAAATTTATTATTCCATTTACAAAAATTGCTTGACAGCGGGATGATCTTGCAGCGCCATGAGCGCGGGGATTACATGATAACTGATAAAGGATTCAAGGTCATGAAAAGTGTCAGTGAGATGTATTCGGTTTTGAAGTCCTGAATCATTTTACGAGTATATCCCTATTTTATTTAAGATTTTTTGCCTTTAAACAATCCTTGAAAACGGGTTCAAACATATTGCAGAAATATTCAAATGCTTTTTTTGATGTTATTGTGCCTTTTTCTGTGAGGGAATAGATGACATTCCTCCCATCTTTCTGTGATACTATGAGACCATTATTCTGCAGATGTTTTAGTGCAGGATATATCGTGCCTGGGGTGGGTTTTGTTCCTTTCATTTTTTCAAGTTCCTGCGCGATCTCCTCGCCATACATGGGTCTTTTCGAGAGAAACCACATTATCAAAAACGAAAGCATTCCCCTCATATCACAGGATTCCGGTGCACATGCCTCTTCCTGGCAATTATCGTCTGTCACATGCCAATATTGGACATCCGATATATTTAAATATTATTATTGGGTATACTATACTTCTGATCCTAACGGGTCAATTCAAAGAGGAATAATATGAAGATATTAGGAATTGTAGGCAGTCCAAGGAAAGGCAGCAGTACCGACCTTTTGACGGACATGGTATTGCAAGGAGCAGTTTCCAAAGGAGCAGCAGTTGAAAAAATAAACATCGCCGACCTGAATCTTGCATTTTGTACCGGGTGTATGGAATGCAGGCAAAATGGTGTTTGCAAGATAACTAATGAGGATTCTGATGATGATCTTGCCATGATAATCAATAAAATAGCAGAAGCTGATGGGATTGTGCTGGCATCTCCGGTATATATCAGGCACGTTCCCGGGCAGTTCAAGAATTTATTTGACAGGCTATTTTCCCAGTTCATTATTACACCGGGAAAAAATCCCCCGGAAATAAAATGCCGTATCCCGGGTAAGAGGAATAGTGTTGTTATTGCAGCCTGCGGAAATCCGGATATTAAAATGGCAATGGAGACGCTGGAATTCCTGAAGAATGCTGCATTCAGGTGCGGGAACGGTGGGGCTGTTGTTTCGGAACTGGTAGCAGGAGGTTTAATGTTTCCCGGGCAGATTAATGCAGATAAGAAAACACTATTAGATTTTGCATCAAATTTCAATATCCCTGAACCGGAAGTGGAGAATATGATGAAACAACATATATCAATTAGAGAACAGGCGTATCAGAGTGGGCAGAAGCTTGCATTAATAAAGAGGTAACTTTTATTGAAATGAATCAATCCGGGCACTCTTGTTGTGATATTGTCCCAATCCACCTTATTTCTTATTTTCCAAAGCAGTTCCAACAGCAATACTCATTGCCGGGATTGCAAGATACCTTAATCCTATTTGCATGAAATAATCCGTGATAGACATACCTGACATGGGAATCAATATCAATAAGTCCAATACAATATTAATACCAAACCACACCACTCCTACTATTATTCCTTCTTTTAAATAATCAACATTGACATTTCTAAAATAAGAAATTAACAAGATTGCAGCAGAAAAGGAGCCGACTATGATCATAATTGACTTGAATAAAAATATATCAATGGTCAATTTTCCTTCCCTGGAATAAAAAAAGAACGAAGCTACAAAAGGTATAAGCCATGCCAGAAAACCATACAAAACATTTTTAACATATTTATTCATATTTTTTTACCTCCTTTATTACTATACTCAAATACGCTTTATCCATTCTTTTCATCCTTTAGTTCTTTGATAAATTTCATAAGAAATTGATTGTCTGATTTTATAAGTGATATTGGATGTTCAAACAAAGCTTTTGCCTCCAAAGGTAAACTGTCGCCGCCTTTTCCCTTAAAAATCTCATTTATTTTTTCAATAATTTTCAGATTAGATATTTCTCTTCGCTTTAATATTTCTAAGGCACTATCTTTATTGATTAACCTGATCCCTGCAATACCAAGATAATATAAAGGAAGATTTTTTTGTGATAATAATGCTTTTTTAATTTCCTCAACTACAACTTTTTCACCCAATTTAGTGAGATTGATTTTGTTAGGAAGAGGTCCTTTACCTTTTTTCTTTTGCAAAGAATTTACTGTAATAAGGCCTTTTTTCTCCAATTTCTTAATTCCGACATAAATTGAAGTTTTGCCTATATTGGCCCATTCTTTATAACCTCTTTCTTCAATAATTCTTCTAACCTCATAACCACTGGTTTCATTCTTCTCCTTGATTATTTCAAGTAGTGCTACCTCTACATTGGCAATTCTACCATCCATATAGTTCATAGGTGGACTATTGTATATAAATCTTTTCTTTCTGCAAGTTATGAAAGAAAAAAATATGTTGAAGATCACCATATTAAAAGGAAACTGTTATGATGATAAATAAAGAAGTCCATTTTGCCCGTCCATGGAAAGTCAATAAAATTGCAAATGATTTTACTTTATGGGATGTCTGGGAAATCCCGATCTGCGCAACTAATTCCAGAACCGAGAATTTTCAGTCCTTTTATAAAATTGCTTTTGAAGCATTTAATAAAATCCAAAATAACAGAACATTAGTCGGCTTTCTTTTTACTATACGATTCTGGCTAAACAAGGTTTTGCCCCTTGACAATAACATTAATACCTTACCTATACCAGGCTGTTATGAAACGACAGTTAGGAGCCGATTAAAAAGCAATGACCTTATAAATAGTAAAATTGGAATGAATATCAAAGCAAATAATACTGATCTGGAATTTAGATCTGTCTATCTATTTGAGAATGAGAGTTTGCATGAACTTTCCAATGATACAGTGCATGGTCTCATCCATGTTGGCTGGATTAAAAAAACAGATAATTGCTACACTGCAACGCTGGCCATTTATGTCAAACCCAGGGGGATTTACGGAAAGGCATATCTAAAAGTGATTGAACCTTTTCGCCATTATATTGTCTATCCGGCAATGATGAAAGCAATGAAGGCACAATGGCAGGAATATCTTTTATCAAAATGAACTTAAAAAATATTAAAAGTTGGCATATTCTCACAACAGGTGTATTTATCCAGTTGATTTTTGATGTATACCGCTTTATTAATTATTCTTTTGAGCTAAGTATTTTCATACCTGCTCTTGTCGGCTTAGTTTTGCTTGGACTCTTATATTACCCTAAAACACAGAGTACAGGCGCGGCGCTAAATGCGATTTTAAGCATTGGGCTTTTAACTTTTGTTAGTTTGACGGAGGGGTACAGACTGGCAATAGTACTTGCAACATTTCTATATCCAGTTATGACATTTCTTTTAATCTCCAGTTGTTACTATTTTTGGAAAAAAGTTTAATTTACCAGAAGCTTCACCCCGACCTTCGCTTCGTTCACTTCCATTCATATTTTCCGTCTTCTTCCGTATGGACACACATACAAACACATCCCGCATACTGCTATCTCATTTTTTTCTTCCATTGAATCGAAATACCGGTCACACTTTCGTGCATCAAATCTATCTTCCCGTGGTTCGTTCGCCCTGAATAGTCTCCCTGTGATCGCATGTGTCGGGCAAATGTCAATGCACTCCCTGCAATCCCCGCATTGTTCCTGCCGTATCTTCCCAGTGGATTCTATTGGTGCATCAGTCAGTATAGTTGCCCAACGGACTCTTGGTCCGCATTCTGGCGTGATAAACAAACAACTCTTTCCGATCCATCCCAGCCCGGCCAGATTAGCACCCAGCTTATGTGAGAAAGATGCACAAATACGTTCATCATCTACACGCTTTGAGGAAGGAATCGGTAAAGCCCTGAACCCGGATTTTTGGAGATGAACACTAATAATTGAGGCTGCAATATCCAGTCGTAAATTCACTATATCATAAGCGTTATGACGGTAAATTACTCTCACCGCTTTTTCATTTCGCTGTGGCAAAAGATCGACAATTGGATTAAGCAGGGATATCCCAATAGAGATGGAGAAAGGAAAGCCGGCTATGAAGCTACCACCCTGTTCAAGTATAGCCGTATGGGCTTGTGAAAGATCGGCAACACCAAAATGATCAATTCCATTAATAGATGCTAAATTGTGTAGTTGCTGATTCAAATTCTTATTACTTTTAATTAACATGGTCCTTCCTGCTCTATTTTAAATAGTAAATGTCCGTATGCACTTAAATGTTGCTGACAACTACAGATATTATTATGAAAAAAGGACATGCGAAGAGCTCGCCGCCCAAATCATAAGGATTTGAGAAAAGAGCCTATCTTTTCTCAATCGCGTTGTCCAAATTCGCCATCATCGAACTTCTTCTAACCGAAACCGTTAGCCTTTCACTTCTGGACAGGAAAAAGAAAAAATATAATAAAGAACCGCCCTTTTAAATCCATAATGATTTCAAGAATGTATAAATATTTAGCATCGACAGCAATTATTAATTGGCATGACACATTAATTAAAGACTTGGCGGCACTCCTTTCTGACAAATGTGATTCACAACAAGATATTGCTAAGAACTGTTTTGAATGGGTTAGAGACAATATCAAACATAGCTATGATCATAAATTGGATCCTGTCACTTGTAAGGCATCTGATGTCCTGGTGCACAAAACAGGTTATTGCTACGCAAAAAGCCATCTTCTTGCTGCTTTACTTCGTGCCAATGGTATTCCAGCAGGCTTATGCTACCAGAGGCTAAGTCTCGAAGGAAACGGATCTCCTTATTGTCTCCATGGTCTAAACGCAGTTTATCTGGAGGAGTTTGGATGGTACCGGATTGATGCTCGTGGTAATAAACCTGGCGTTGACGCCCGGTTTTGCCCTCCTGTTGAGAAGCTGGCATTCTTGGCAAATTCCAAGCTTGAGGCAGACTTGCCGGAAATATGGGCTGAACCACTTGTCGAGGTTGTTAATATATTAATCAAATCAAAAACTTATTTAGAGGTTTACAATAATTTACCTGATGTAGAGATCATAAATCCGAAATTGTCAGATTGGAGCATTTAAAAAATATTGGTATTGAAACCGTTTCATTGATCGCAACTGATTCGGGATATCCTGTTTATCAAAAAAATGGATTTTTGGAAATAAAGAGAGCGAAAAGAATGATTTTGGGAAAAGAATTTTCATGGCAACCTGACAAAGTATATAATAGGTGAAAATCCTGGATAGCTTATATTCGCAGTGCCTGAATGGTATATATACGGCTGCATATTATATGGTTATTACGGGCATTTTTATTCTCGCATGGGTGATGTAATGATGGCAGGCAAGATCGAAATCAATGGTAAGACCATTAACGTAAATGGATTGGATATTTTTTATCTTGAATCCGGAAAAGGAAGCCCGGTAGTGCTTCTACACGGCTGGCCCACCTCCTCCTATCTCTGGCGCAATATCATACCTTCTCTTGCAAAGACGCGGCGGGTGATTGCGCCTGATCTCATCGGTTATGGCCGGTCGGATAAGCCACTGGATATCATATATTCCCTCGATAACCAATCGAAGATCCTTGGCGAATTCCTGGATGGGCTTGGACTTAACAAAACTGCATTGGTAGTTCACGATTTTGGAGGGCCTATTGGCATGCTCTGGGCTGTAAGAAATCCCGAAAAGCTTGAACGCCTGGCGATCCTGAACACCTTTCTTCATCCCAGACTCCCGTTTTTTATGGCTCTATTGTTTCTTGCAACAAGGATACCGGGTGTCGATAAATTGTTCGCCACACCATGGGGAGTAGCCACAACAATAAAATTAGGCATATCAAATAAAGAAGCATTAACAAAGGAACTTATAGAAGCATACCAGGCGCCGTTTAAACACATAGATGCACAAAAAGCACTTCAAAAGGCATTTAATGATACAAAACTTAATGAACTGAATGAAGTGATACAGAGACTTCCGGCCCTGGAAGTTCCTATTTTTATTCTTTATGGTGAAAATGACATCTGGCTTGCGCCTGAAATGATTCGGATAAAAAATGAACTCCCGAATGCCCATATCAGGGCAATCCCGGAGTGCAGCCATTTTCTGCAGGAAGACCAACCTGAGATAGTAAGCGAACTTTTAGTGGAATTTTTTTCTAAGTAAGATTCCCTGCACCTTCATCAAAAGCCTGACCCGGAAAATATTGCGAAGGAGCAGATTTCAAAGCAGGCGTAGTAGCCGCCAGTGAAGTGGATTTATCGACTGTTATCACCTCTCCGACAATCCAGTAAGATCCAGAACAACGATCGTTCGGCAACTCTGAAGAATATTGTGCTATACGTTCACCGGGCATTTCACCTCCGCCAAGTTTGATTTTATCTCCAACACGCATTACAGGATGGCCGTTATCATCAGTGATCTGGATTCTTCCATCTCCGGTGTTTACTGAAAAACCAGATGGCCATACCAGTAAATAACCACCTGCACGGAGACAGCCATCTTTAATTATTAACTCTTCTGGTTTATCAGATAATAACGCCTGCATATAACTCGTAGCAGGCTCCTTTTGCATTGGAAAGAAAGGAGCAGGTAATACACTAACATTGTCTGATCTTTGCTGTTCTGTTGCAGGAATAACACCCGTGCCATTAGCTTTCACTTCTACAAGGAAGCCGTAGCTTGCTGAACCTATATCCTTCCACCATGCATCTATATTCAGAACGTAAAGCCCGGGCTCAAGCGATAGCTTAATATCCTGCTCATGCTCAAGGGGTAGAGTAAAATTCTTTTCTCCCCTGGCTTTCCACCAGCGCCAGCCGCGCCCGCTAAAGTTAAGTTCATCTTCGCCCTTAGCCCGGGTGATATAAAGCCGCAGGTCATAAAGATCATAAGGTGACTCCTGGACAGGCAAGCTTATATGTGCTGTAAAAGGTGAACCTGCAACAAGCGGTTCCTGCGCTGTCGGGATGCCTATCATGTCTACACAGAGGGCTCTTAAGGTCTCTTTCCAGCAATAGCTGCCTATCCCCGAAACCTGCTCTTTCCCACCTATACTAAGAATCGCAGGTGGCGGCTCTATTTCTCTTTGGGAAATAAAATATACGCTTATTGCAATTAAAATTACAACTGCTAAAATTGTATATTTGGCTTTCTTGTTCATGTTTTTCTTCCTCGTATCATTACAACCAGTAAACTGATTGCGGATAGTATAACACCGAATCCGGGCGCCTTCGGGCTTGTCTGCGCTGCTGGCGTGGGAACAGGTGTCGCAGTTCCGGTTTGTTCGGATTCCACAGGCACTTCAAGTATCTGAACCCCACTTCCGGGTATGGACCAGTTGATTTCAAGCCGGACAGCATCAGTATTTGCTCCGACAAATATGCTACCATCTTTGATAATTAAAAGTGGTACTTCGGAACCATCTGGATTCCTGCCATTGTATGTGTAGGATTTACCTGTTTCAATCCTGGCATCTTCAAGCTGTTTACCCTGATAGGAAACTGAGACCAAAATGAACCCCGGTGATCCATTTCTATCTACAGCCTTAACAGATAGATTCCAGCCGTCTTTCTCCCAGGTATCGCCGACTATCAGCACCTTTTTTTCAAATCCTGATGTACCTATAATAATCCTGTCCGAGTGATTCACCTGGAATGATATTTCTTTGGCTTCCGGGTCCCATAGAGTAGAAACTGCTGAATTTGATAATAATACAAAAACAAATATTCCAAGCAGAATATATACGGCGATTTTATTCATAATTCCCTCCTGATGTTTTTTCTAGGACAACAAACATTTTCTAACGATCATATACATCCCGAACTGATAAAAGATTTTCTTAAACTACGAATGGAATCGTAGTTATTCCACTCATCTTTATGGCAGTGTATCCCGGTTCAGTGGCGGTAGCTTTGCACTACGCTTAAGAGTTATTCCACTCATCTTTATGGCAGTGTATCCCGACATTATATAATATCATCCTCTATGTGGATACACTGGCCAGGTAGTCGGAGGCGGTGAAGGTATCTTCATCTCCGAACCTACCACCTGGTCAACCCATGTTGCGGTTACAACCACCTTATATTTGTCTCCTGACCTTCCTTTCACAACAACAGGAGACATTACATATTTCTCCACCGATGGATCATCCTTAGCAAGTTCAATGACGACGATTGGTGAATATGTCAGGGTTTCGGTATCTATTTTTGCTCCTGTCACCGGGTTATAAGTAATATTATGGCGCCGCCAAATCATAAGGGGTTGAGATGAATATGGTATGTCTTCAGAGCTGGATAAAGAGTATCTCCTTGTGACCGTTTTAACAGTAGTATTTGTCAATTCATTTATTACGGATATATTGACTGCAACACCATCTGCATAGCCATTTCCTCTGAGTTCCAAATAACCATAAACAGAGTGTATTTCATTAGTTCCATTGGTGCTTTTATAGTTCTGAAGGAGAAGCTCAATTGTTGGTTTCAGGACATTGAGTTCGATTGTCCTTGAATCTGCGAGTCTTCCCTGCTGATACACCTCTACCTCGACTTTTTGTGCGCCAGGCACTTGGTATCCAAGCTGGGTATCTATCCTATTACTTCCAGGTTTTAATCGGATTTCATTCTGTGGGGTCTCTGTTGCATTTGATTGTACGTTAGTAAAATTCTTCTCTATCCAGAATATAGACCCTTTTAAGCTCACTCCTTTTTCATCTACAAACGCATTTTTCACATTTATGGTTACATTTACATCCTCTGAAGCATTATTTTGCAGGTAAATTGTCAGGGTACTTAATTGTCCTATTACGATTTCTTCAGGCTTTTCCATGCTTGCAATGCTTACGTTTGACGGGCTAAAATACCAGGATAGCACCACAGCAGATAGCAATACAACTGCTATTATCGCTCCTGTTATCATCTTATTTCCCATTCTTTTCACCTCGCAGCTTATCAGCCAGGGCAACCTTATTAGTCAGACCATATTGCTTTTTAACCACCAGTCCTCTTTTTTCAAGATCGGTTAGCATCCTTGAGACCTTTGCTTTTGAAAAATCCAGGGAAAGTACAAGTTCATTCTGGAGCATTTCACCGCTGTGGTCTGCTATCTCTTTAACCAGCTTCTTCTCATCGCCTTCAAGTGCTGTTAAAACAGCATCGATCAACAGCGATTCATCGCTGACATGCTCTGCAATAGCAGCTATATCCGTATTGGGAACCGGAATTTCCACTGGTTTTTCTATAATTATCATGTCCTTAACCTCGCTTTTCCCTGATGCAAACAGGGATGTGAAGATATACGAGAGCATCATGCCGCCAATTGTTGAGCCAATTACCAGAACATAAGCATCGTTCTTGGTATAGGTATAAGGCAGTTCAAGGATTTTGAAAGAACCATCATTTATCTGGATAATCGATGGTTTTGTAGCAAGCAGCAAACTTGTGACGACAATACCTGCTATCATCAGCACAGCGCCTGCCAGTACTATTGTCCCGGTTTTCCTTGAAATCATCGAACTTGCTCCTTAACCTGGGCTATCAATTGTACCTCCTTTTAAATAAATAGATTGTATATAGAATTCCTGCTGCAAGCGTTGCGTCAAAACCCGGCGCTTTGGGAGTTACAATTATGAATTCAATTATCTGTGGTGCTGCTGTGAGTGTTGGTTCAGGTGATGTCTGTCCATTCGATGAGTTCTGGATCAACAGGGTCTTATTTTCACCTTTAAAGCCATGTTTGAAACCCTCACTCTTATATCCTGATAGCTTTACTATGAGTAGTATATCACTTCTTGATGTTTTACCATTTTGAGATCCTATCAGGAGCCTGCTTCCATCAGGACTCCAGCTTCCACCCGTTTCACTCAGGATGTAATACTTATTCTCACCAGTTGTAATCTGCACGAGTTCGGTACCGTCCGGATTGGCAATGAAAATATGCTTACCATTAGATATGCCTGAAGAAAAAGCAATTTTATCACCAGATGGACTCCAGGCATAGGGATTTGACCAGCCCCATGATAGATTTGATGTTAGTAATGTTTTATCTGTACCATCGGGATTGATTGTGTATAGCTTGCTATCATTTCCCGGAACTACAAAGGCAATTTTACTTCCATCAGGACTCCAGCTGACTGCTTCAAATGGATTGTTATCCCCATAAATTAAATTTATATTCCTGCCCTGCGAATCGGAAACAAAAATACCAGAATTACGCTTCTCCGTAAAAGAGACAAATAATATGTTCCTGCTGTCCGGGCTCCATGCAGGATTCTCCACCCCGATGCTATTAATAATCTCTGTTTTATTACCGCTGTCCGCATTAATCAGATAGAGATGATGGATAAACTGGTCATCAGTAACTTCTTCTGATGATGTGCAAAGTAGAGTGCTATCATCAGGACTCCATGAGCCGCCCCAACACGATCCAAGTTGTCTCAGATTAGTCCCATTGCTGTTCATAACCCAGATATTCCTGCCACTGAACGTTATTCTTTTTTTATCATGGCTCCATGACACAGAACCGAAAAAAGACTCATTTGCATCACTGGCAAGTTGTTTTATATTAGACCCTTCAGCATCTGCCATATACATTTTTTCTGATTTGTTTACATAGTCTGTTACTACAAAGATTGCTTTTGTTCCATCCGGGCTCCATGCAAAATTTCCCTGCAATGAGAATTCAGACAGGTTTGTGGTAATTGAGATTATATCTGAAAAATTTGTACCAAGAGCATTCAACCTGTCTTCATCGGGGTCTGCGAGCAAATAGAAACTTCCCTTTCGTGGCATGTATACATCGATAACAATTTTATCTCCCGATGGACTCCACGGATTAACCTGCACAGCATTTAAAGTTATTGGCGTGCTTCGGTTGTTGATTTCATTCGATACTATTTTTGTAAGATTTGTCCCATCAGAATCCATGATGTATATGACATCTATTCCATTTCGGTTACTGGGGCGAAAGTTAACTTCACCTTTATACCATCTTATCGAGCTTTTTATAAGCAGCTTGCTTCCATCAGGACTCCAGAAAGCCTGCGGTTGAATAAAATTCTTCCAGTCGGGTGCTGCTTTGACCGATTTTGCTATATTGGAAGTAACAGGGTTAACAATAGCAGAAACCGATGTGATATTCTCAACTTGCAGGGTATTTTCCACCGAAGCATAAGCTGGCGCCGATATCATAACCAGTATAGCAGATACAAAACAAAATTTTAAACTACTCATATATTTCCATCAAAAAGCCATATCACGCTCATATCTGGAAAAAATGACAGGATTATCAGATAGACCTTGCCATCCTTACCATTTCCTCCATGCTGATCGAGGTACCGGTAAAAGCGCTCTCATTAACTGAATAGTTCTCTTTGTAGGCATGGCTGCTAATCGTCAGGTTAAGGTTCCCTTTTTCCCAACTCAACTGCTTTACACCATCATCTGCCTCCAGAAAACGCCCCTGGACCCCGTTGACATCAACGAATTTCCATGAAATTTTGGATGCAGGGATATTTGTATCTGTATCTTCTTTTGTTATAAGGAGTTGCTTTAAGTTCAAGTATTCGTTTTTCATGAAAAATTCGTCTCCCTTTATATAGAAAAGGCTCGCCTGTTCAAGTTCTATGTCGGAGCCTCTGAACTTTGTTCCTGAAGTCTGGAAAGTATTCATCCTGTATCCTGCGGGGATATAGGAAGGCTGTAGAATCTTAAACGAAACCTTTGCCTGCGCCTCTGCGATAGCCTCTTGCGGTGTCTTTTCCCTGACAGACTTTGCAATATTTATCATCTCTTCTCTATCGAGGGAACTACTGGTCTGGTTCTGACCTTCATTCTTCCAGCTCATAACGCTCAGGCTCAGGTTCCCGATCTTCCAGCCAATTATTTTTATGCCGTTCTCCTGGGAATAACGCCCTTCAATTCCATTTATATCTACGATTTCCCTGGTGTCCTGTTGAGTGGATTGTTCTGTTCTCTGTTCGGTTTTTACTATTATTGTCTCTTTAATGGTTAACTGCTCATCTTCATTCTTGTAGGAAAACGACGCCATATCGATGTCGGTCGAAGCTCCTTTGAACTTTTTTCCCTCCACACTATCGAGCTTGTAGCCTGAAGGGATGTACGATGGCTCGATAATCCTGAATGAAACATTCGACTGAGCATACTGGATTGCCCCTTTTATATCAATCTCAGAAATCCCTGTATCTTTATCTGTACCTGTATCTGCCAGTGCCATCTGGACTTCTTCCTTCGTGGCAGGTTCATTAACTTCAGTATTAGCAAATGAATTTGACTTTGTTCCTGGATTGCCAAAACCCAGTGCAACTGCTGCAATAAGTATCCCCAGTACAGTTATAATAGATATTCCGATCAATAATGGTTTCTTCATAATATCACCTCTATATTTACAGCGCATATTTTGCGCCCATGTTTTCTTACGGGTGAAACGACAGATACATTTTATGCAAAACGACCCGTGAAACGGTTGCAAAAAAATGAAACCAGCGTCTCTGAATATCGATATAACTGACCACTTTAAATAATCTCTGTGACAGGCATCGACATATGGTTTAAACTGCTATTTCACCATATTACCACTTTTATTTCACTTATCTATCGTCGAATGCCTCAACTCCACTGCCATGCCCTTGCCGCATCCTTTCATTTCCCACCCGCTCATATTCGCCCTTCCTGTTCCTAAAAACTTCTCGCCGATAACTATCACTTCGTCATTGGGGCGTATCTGCGGATCAGCATCCAGTATCCCGGGCGCAAGGATGCTGCTGTGCGGAATGAAATCGCCTATCGTTACCCTGTAATACGGATGATCGCGAAGACGCATCCCGCCCTCAACTGTAAGTGCAAGAGTTCCGTATTGGGGGATCAATGTTGCAAGCTGCTTTCCTGCAAATAACTGGAATTTTGGGAATGGCGCCCTGATAATTGCATCGTTGGGAACAAGCAGGTCGCTTGCTCCTTTTCCGAACTGGTAATCCACAGTTGCGCGCATCATGTCAAGTTTTCCCTGCTCTGCCGTTCTTTTTTTGGTGTTTTCAAGTCCTGAAACAACAAGCTCCAAGTTCCTGAGGGATTCATGTGATGTTACGCCGGTATCGGCAGTATAAATGAACTCAAGCCCAAGCTCGTCTGCTACGGATTCACATACCTCCCTGTAAGCGCCATGCACATGAGCGATGATATTCCTGTACTTATTTTTTTGAAGATATTGCCTCAGGCATCCTCCCACCCATGCTCTCTCTTCAAGGTCCCAGTGACCCGTTACAGGAGTATCGTAATGCGCTGCGGGATACATCAATTCCAGTTCGCGCGGGACAACTCCCATGGGGGAAGTGATAATTACCTCATGGACGAATTTGCGGTATTTACCAAGAGCATTGATGAATTTCTGGTGCGATAAGGAGATCGAATATGGCTTTTTGGCCGAGCATGGAAGAAGGACGAGCGTATCAAGATCAGGCGCAGTATAGCGTTCCAGTACACGCTGTGCAAATCTTCTTATCTCGACCCTGTTCAATGATTCCGGGGTATTTGCATACAGGGTATTTGACCTCAGGATCGGAGTTCTTTTTTCAAGAAAATCATGTTGCACATCCATCAAACGCAGCGCTGCTGTCAGCCATGGGCGCGCCCTGCACTGCCGTTCCACATATTCGCGAAGACTTCCTGACCTGATGTGCTCACGCACAGCACGAAGCTCCTCTTCAAGTTTCAGGGAATTATGCTGCGCCATCAGCCGGGCGCGCTCTTTTTTTGGCAATTTGAGCATTTCCTGCGGTGTTTTTGAAGAACATACAGGACATGAGCATGGGAATTCATGCAGCCTGTCCAGGTGGAATTCCCCGGAATTAGTAAGATAAATATCCTGGTATCCCTTGATAACAGGAGAGGTCTCATCGACCAGGTCCACGCCAAGATAAAGGAGCATTGCCAGGTTTTCAGGCGTAGCAAGAGCCGGGACATAAAGAAGAGAGTCAGCGCGGGTGTTTTCTTTTAGCCGGATGATTGAATCCACGAGTTCCCGTGCCCTGTTCTCAAGCTGCTTTGCTGCTGCAAGGACATAAAGTCCAGATTCCGGATATTCATTGATGAATGGATGTATCACAAGGCCGGTATGAGCCCAATTTGAACTTTCAGGTGGCACCTTTAGCTCTTTAATGATCTCTTCCCTTGTTTGCAGGGGGAGTGATCTATGGGGAAGAATGATTATTTTATTATCATTCTGTTCGATATATACAGCCCTTTTCCACAAGGAGCCCGAATCAACTATCAGGCAATCCTTTTCATGAAGATTTATTATAGCAG
The DNA here is from genome assembly GCA_012026795.1 of Candidatus Methanoperedens sp. Classification (NCBI taxonomy): domain Archaea; kingdom Methanobacteriati; phylum Methanobacteriota; class Methanomicrobia; order Methanosarcinales; family Candidatus Methanoperedentaceae; genus Candidatus Methanoperedens; species Candidatus Methanoperedens sp. The sequence goes on along the minus strand of VEPM01000001.1, from coordinate 219,546 downwards.
GGGTTGACAGTCCCTTTTCAAGAACAAGTTTACCTATCCTTGCTGCTGCGTCGCGATGGGTGACTTCAAATATTTTGCTCATAAGTTTCCTTGTGCTGTTTAGGTGAGGGGTTTATTTAAATATGAGCTAAAAGATTGACCATAACATTTATTATGTATGATAATGAACATACAACATGATTCCGTGGTGGGAATCGGAATGGAATGTTATGCGTGCCATGTACTGCATATGCCAGCGCAGTTTGCTAAAGTAAGAATGAAATAAAGAAAAAAGATTTGATAAAATAGGAGAAAAACGAGCATGAATAACGAGGAACCAAACCCGGGAAAGATATTTGAGACAACATTTGCCTTTACAACAACAAGGGTGCTAATTACGGCGATAGACCTTGAATTGTTCACACATATTGCAAGAGGGAACCATACTGTTGTTGAAATTGCAAACGCTGCATCGGCAAGCGAACGCGGTGTTGAGATCATACTGAACGGGCTCACATCATTGGATTTTCTTGTAAAATCCAATGGTACATACGACCTCACTCCTCTCTCGGAGAAGTTCCTCGTTAAAGGCAAACCATCGTACTTTGGGGATTTTGTGCAGCATGTGGATGATTTGTGGGAGCCGTGGAGCCACCTGACTGATGCGGCTAAGAAAGGCAAACCATTCAATAAAATTGAAAAAGACAATGGTCCTGAGTTCTTTGAGAAGATGGTTGGCCAAATTTTCCCGATGAGCTATCCCTGCGCAAAGGCCGCAGCAGAAGCGCTCGGTGCGGGTTCTTCATGGAAAAACCTTGATATACTTGATGTTGCTACCGGTTCAGGTGCATGGAGCATTGCATTTGCACAGGTCGATAAAGGTGCAAATGTAACAGCTCTTGATTGGCCGAATGTGCTTGAAGTAACAAAAAAGATGGTGAATAAATTTGATCTTGCCAGGAGATTCACCTATATGCCTGGAGACTTAAGAGAGGTGGATTTTGGTGAGAAACAATATGACCTCGCCATACTGGGGCATATTTGCCATACAGAAGGAGCAGAGAAAACCCGCGAATTGTTTTATCGTGTTCACAGGGCGCTAAAGCATGATGGGAAGGTTCTGATTGCTGAAATGATACCTGATGATGAACGTAAATGTGCAGTCTTTCCCCTTATGTTTGCTGCCAATATGCTAGTGAACAGCACGGACGGTAATACTTTTACGATGGCAGAATACACAGAATGGCTTGACGATGCAGGTTTCAGGGATATGACAATTATTGACGCGCCCGGTCCATCCCCACTTATCGTGGCAAGTAAATAACTGGTGATAGCAAGATCAAAACTACATTCAGGGATGGCCCAATAAGTTTAAATTGAAAAATCTAAGGTATGTAAAATCGCACTTCATAATTTATCCAGGAGGTTTGAACCACAATCTATTTTTAGTATGAAAAAACATGTATTATCATGGATCTACGCCAATGCAATAAGGGTTGTGAGGTGTGTACACCATGCGAGGAGTGCAATGCGCCACAGTTCAATGTGAATGTGATGTGCGGAAGCTGCCTGCAATGTGAGACCCCACATGTCGAAATGTATGAATGGAAATAATTGAAACCTGCTAATCGTTTTTTTCTAACGAGGCTGAAGAGTATCAGCCATAACATTAATTAACCCGGTAAAATATATAACTGTTGCACTATACAGGTGCATAATGGTAGAAAAGAAGGAGATACTCAGGATTTTAGATGGCTACGATAAGGAGAATATAGCTATTGCTACTGTTTGTTCACATAGCAGCCTTCAGATATTTGACGGGGCCAGGAAAGAGGGCTTCAGGACCATCGGAATAAGTGTAGGATCGCCTCCAAAATTCTATGATGCCTTCCCGAAAGGAAAGCCGGATGAATTTTTCATTGTAAAAGATTATAAGGAAATCCTTTCAAAAACAAAAGAGCTTGCAGCAAAGAATGCGATCATAATCCCGCACGGGTCTTTCGTGGAATATCTTGGGCATGAGAATTTCCAGAAGCTTCGCCTTCCCACATACGGAAACCGGAGCGTTCTTGAATGGGAATCGGACCGGGATATGAGCCGCAAATGGCTGGAATCAGCGGGTATAAAAATGCCGCGCCAGATAAAGAATCCGGAAGATATCGATTCTCCCATGATGGTCAAGTATTATGGAGCAAAAGGCGGTATGGGATTTTTTGTTGTGAAGAATTATTCTGATTTCCAGAAACGGATCAATCCTGCTGAAAAATACACCATTCAGGAGTTCGTTCTCGGGACGCGTTATTACATGCATTATTTTTACTCACCAATCAAGAATGACGGCTATAAGCTGAGTACCGGATCACTTGAACTCCTTGGAATCGACAGGCGCGTTGAATCAAATGCGGATGAGATATTCAGGATCGGATCGCCCACCGAGCTTGCAGAAGCCGGCATTTATCCGACTTTTGTAGTGACGGGAAACCTACCTCTTATGATACGGGAATCGCTTCTTCCCAAGATTTTCGAGATGGGAGAGAAGGTAGTGGAGAGATCACTTGAGTTATTCGGGGGCATGATCGGGCCGTTCTGTCTTGAAACTGTTGTAACAGACACACTTGAATTGAAGGTTTTCGAGATATCAGCCCGCATAGTTGCAGGGACCAATCTTTTCATTTCCGGTTCGCCATATTCGGATCTCATAGAAGAGAAACTATCTATGGGGCGGCGTATGGCTCGCGAGATAAAAATTGCGCAGGATACTGATTCGCTCAAGGAAGTAATATCATGATGCAAAAAAAGGAATATGATGTAATTATTGTAGGCGCAGGACCTGCAGGGATATTTGCAGCGCATGAGCTTGCGCAAAAGATGGATGTCCTTGTCATAGACATGGGCCGTGAAATTAAAGAGCGGGAATGCAAAATGAAGCGCCGCGGCATCTGCACCCATTGCGACCCATGCGACATCATGTGCGGCGTGGGCGGCGCAGGGACATATTCTGATGGGACTCTCAACCTTCGTCCGGACATCGGAGGGGATCTTGCCGAGCAAACGGGTGATGTTCAATACGCATGGCAGCTTGTTGATTATGTGGATAAGGTATTCCTGAAATACGGAGCTCCTGACCATCTTTATATTCCTAAAGGCGATGAGGTGGAGCAGTTAAAGCGAAGGGCAGCGTCTGTCGGGGCGCGATTCATTGAAATTATCCAGAGGCATATCGGGTCTGATAATGCGCCCATAGTTATCGAAAATTTTGAAAAGGACATGAAAGAGAAAGGCGTTGAGTTCCTGCTTGATACGAAAGTAGAGGACCTGGTCATAGAAGAAAATACCTGCACAGGTGTTGTTTTATCGGACGGCACAAAGATCAGTTCCCGCTTTACTATCATTGCGCCTGGAAGGGTAGGCGCGAAATGGATCGATGAGATTTTGCATAAACACAAAATTGAGGCAAAATATGCTCCCATTGATGTGGGAGTAAGGGTTGAAGTCCCTTCGATAATAATGGATCCGATAACATACATAAATCATGACCCCAAATTCCACATACAGACAAAGACATATGATGATTTTGTAAGGACTTTCTGTACCAATGAAAGGGGTTTTGTGGTAAAGGAAGAATATGAGGATTTTATCGCCACTAATGGCCATTCCATGACGAACGAGCAATCAGAGAATACGAATTTTGCTTTTATCGTCAGGGTCGAACTCACTGAACCCATCGAGAATACAGTACGCTATGGAAGGTCTATTGCAAAGCTTGCAACAACTATAGGCGGCGGGAAACCTGTGATCCAGAGGATGGGCGACCTGCGCCGCGGAAGGCGAACCACCCAGCACAGGCTTAAAAAGAACCAGGTCATAAATACACTTAAAGATGTCACGCCTGGAGATATTTCCATGGCCCTGCCGCACCGCATCGTTACCGATATCAGGGAAGGGCTTGATGTACTAAATGAGATTATACCGGGTGTAGCGGCGGATTCCACACTATTATACGCTCCGGAGATTAAGTTTTATTCGATGCAGGTAATTGTTAACCGTGACATGGAATCAAGCGTCAGGAATCTTTTCGCGGCCGGGGATGGCGCAGGGCTTTCAAGAGATATTGTGAATGCTGCGGCAACCGGTGTGATTGCAGGAAGGGGAATATTGAAAAATCTATAAATTAATGAGTGGGTTGATGAGCTGACCCCCGGATAATTTCCGCAGGGCCTGCAGCACCCTTGCAACACAAACATTTGTGATTGCCTGCTGCAAATTGCGCTCCATGCGCTTTCTCATTGCACCCCCATCGGGTGAAATCCCAGTCGAGCCACTTCCTTTTAGACCATGTATGGCCACAGGACCTTTACGCCCGGGAAACTTGGAAATTCTTTTTCTATTTCCAATATGGCTTTTCTGCCGATTTCATACTAGCTCATCATAGCGTGCACCATATTCAACCACATTCATGATGATATATGGTAATTGGTTATTCTGTTTTATCATGATTAATAGTTTTTGGTAACAAATATGGTATAAAATATGATATAAAATGTAATATAATTCAAATTTCAACAAAACCAAGGTCTGTTAAGAGGTTACGCGCAATTTCAATTGATTCTTCCCTGGTTTTTGCTTTTATAAGCATCCTGCCGCTTGGATACATTGAGACGTCTACTCCCTTATATGTCAGCAATAATATGTGTTTTGTTGAAATTTTCGGATCAAGAACACAACTTGCCTTGATCAGATCGATCTTAATATTGGTGCTCACTTCAAAAGCTGTCCTTCCTGAGCATACCCTGACTGAAATAACCATATTCTGTTTTGTGTGAGATGTAAAGCAAATATATAAGCATGTGTATAATGTCAATGAAAACAAATGGGTAAAATTGTATCGTCTTTAGTGGTATCTTTAATTATTCTTACACTTTCAGGGTCAGCTGCAAATGATATTATCCTGAATGGGACTGATTTTTATCTTTCCACGGGAGATTCATATGGCCTTTCCCAGGGATATGTAATAAAATTAAAAAGTGTGAGCAATGAGGATTCCGTCTGGCTTGAATTAGAATCAAACGACACGATCGTGAAGAGTGAAATTATACATCTTAAAGAGTATTTCACTTATAATAAGACTAACAGGACAATATTATCCCTGAAAGTGGATAATATATATTCGGGTTCAAAGGATACAAATCTTGTTTCTTTTTTTCCTGTGTACCAATACATTGATTCTGACATGCCCGTGCCAAAAATTATCGAAATAACACCTGTTAAGACCCCGGAACAAACAAACTACAGCGCCCCACCTAAGGAACAACCCATTCCTGAATTTATAATCTGGATAACCGGAGTTATTTTAGTAATTGCATTATTTTATATTGTCCGGAAATTATGGTGATTGGATGAAACTTTTAAAAAAAGACCTGCGGGGAAATGATGGTGAGATCTCGCTCAGGGTGGAATCGTTAGATGACATGTGGCACTTAAAATACATACTTGAGCCGCATGATAGTGTTTTTGCATTCACGAAAAGGCGTATTGAGGGGGCTACGGATAAACTGAGACCTGAAAAAGCTGATAAGAAAACGGTGCGACTCGGGATATGCGTCGAGAAAGTAGAGTTCCATAAGTTCGCAAACCGCCTGCGCGTTCACGGCACTATAGTTGATGGAATTGATACCGGCGCATACCATACGATAAATATCGAAGAGGGAACTGATATTTCCATAATCAAAAAGTGGAAGAGCGACCAGCTGGAAAGAATAAAAGAAGCCCAGATCGCATCCATGCGTCCCAGAGTGGTTATCGCGACAATAGAAGAAGGAGAAGCTTCCATTGGAATGGTAAGACAGTTCGGTGTTGAAGAATCGTCATCTCTCCGGCAATCACTTGGAAAAGGCGAGGGCAATACACGTAATGAATTCTTCGGGGAACTGGCTTCGCAGTTAAAATGGGCAGCGGATAAAGTGGATGCTGTCATACTTGCAGGACCGGGATTTACAAAAGAGGATTTTCTTGAATTTATAAGAAAGAGGGAACCTGAACTCGCAAAAAAAGCGACTCTTGAAGATACCACTTCAATCGGTATATCCGGATTCCAGGAGGTTCTCCGAAGAGGCGCAGTTGACAGGATAATGGAAGAATCAAGGATCGGAAGGGAAGCAAAACTTATTGAAGAATTGATGAAAGAGATATCCATAAACGGGAAAGTATCCTATGGAATGGCAGATGTCAGGAACGCACAGGATCTTGGAGCGATCAATACTCTTTTGATTACTGATGAATTGCTTCGCACCGAACGTGAAGGCAAATCAATCGATGATTTCTTAAAAGAAGTTGAGCATTCACAGGGAAGAATTGTAGTATTTAGCACGGAGTTTGAGCCGGGAAAGAAGCTTGAAGCCCTGGGAGGTATAGCCGCACTTTTGCGGTTCCGGGTGAACCCATGAATATTGTGATTGATGAGGCTGCTATTGATATCAGATATCTTCTTAACAGGGGGTTCCCCCAGAAAGGCGCGGTGGGATTTGTATGCGATCACTACAGGATAGATTCTGACTCAAGGCATCTTCTTTCAAGGGCAGTTATCGCAGGGTCAGTTTCCGAGAAAAGGCGCCTGAAATTCTTGCCATGTGATAAAATACAGGGAAATAAGGTCATAATTGACGGATATAATATCATTATCGGAATGGAAAGTATACTTGAGAAAAAAGCAATTCTTTGCGATGACGGGGTTATCAGGGATATAAAGGGCGTATCCAGGAATTTCAGTATTTCCGGGGATACATACCATGCCATTGAATTGATATTATCATTCTTGAAAGAGAAAGATCCTTCAGAAGTACATTTTCTTTTTGATTCGCAGATCAGTAAAAGCGGTGTACTTGCAGGACTGCTCAGGGAAAAGATCGATCAGGCAGGTTTAATTGGCGATGCCCGTACTTCAAGACATGTAGATCATGATCTGAAGTGCTCTCATGATATCGTAGCATCAAGTGATGGCGTGATAATAGATAACGCTGGAAAAACAATTAATTTTCTTTTTTGTATAATATGCGAAATCCCGCGTCTTGAAGCCGGGATTTTAAAAATAAACGAATTACAGGATTGCACATGAAAAGGATAGGTATTTCAGTAACAGACCCGACAGATTGGACTGGAGTTGCATTCCAGAATTCCGTTACGCGATGTGGGATGGATGCCCTGGCTTTTAGCTTCAGTGAAGCGACTTCAAACATTTTATCAGGTAAGTTATACTCAAAGGAGATCGATCTTACAACTCTTGATGCTGTCATTGTAAGAGACCTCGGGCCTTCAACAAGAAATGATGTTTCTTTCAGGTTCGATATCCTCTGCCAGCTTGAAGAGCTTGGTATAACGGTCATCAATTCACCAGGATCAATAGCAAGGTCTGCCAATAAATATGTTTCAAGTTATATGTTCCGTAAAAATGGGATCAATACACCCGAAACCCTGGTGACGAACTGCCAGGAGGAAGCGTTTGATGCATTATCATCTTTCGGGCGCGCTGTGGTGAAGCCTGTATTCGGATATAAAGGGATTGGCGTAGAATGCGTTAAAAATAATGAGAGGGGAAGGCAGAAACTCAAGGCGCTGCTTGAAAAAAACGGTCTTGTGTATATCCAGGAATTTATTCCCAATCCCGGAAGGGACATCAGGGTATTTGTTGTGGATAATAAAGTGATGGGCTCGATCTACAGGATAGCTCCAGAAGGGAGCTGGATCAATAACCTGAGCCAGGGAGGCAGCGCCAGACCCTGCATATTGACAGGAGAACAGGAAAAATTGAGCCTGGAAGCTTCAAAGATTATAGGAACGACTTACGCTGGCGTGGATATTATCGAAGGTGATAAACCTTATGTTATTGAGATCAATGGAACGCCCTCCGGCAAAGGTATATTCGAGGCGTGTGGGGTGGATGTCACGATCGATATTATTGAATATATAAAGAATTTAATTAAGTGATACCACAAAGTATATAATAATCATCATCATAATATGGGTTGAATTAAAGGGTAGGATAATATGGATAATTCAAATGAAATTATAATTTATAAAATTATTGATTCTTTGATATATATCTTGTATCTATCTTTTGTTTTCCTTTCAATCCAGATATTATTCCTGTGGAGGGATATTGATAAAGAATTAGCAAGGTCAATAATAACCAGACCTTTCTTAAGAAAAAATTGTTTATATTTTTCGTTTGGCATATTTTTCATTTTTTCTGATCTTTCAGATGGGATCAAACAATTCGATGCATATTCTGGTATATTGGAAGCGCTGGTGCCTTTTACTCTTGTTTTAGTTTCTTATGAATGGTACAGGAAATTAAGACCAATGGTATACAAATTATTACCAGAAGAACTTACGAATTTCAAAGAATGTTCTCCATTTTCTTAGGATTCTCTTAATCGAAAACTATTTTTATGTTGAGTATAATTATAGACTGCTATTATTTTAGGGTAGCTTTTATAATAATTATGCAATCATTAAAATCATGGATGTGAAAAACATTGTTCGAAGATAAAGAAATAGGGAACGTTCCTTTGAGACTAAATGACTACATCAGAGTACTCAAGCTTACAAGGAAACCATCAAGAGAAGAATTTTCAGTGATTGCAAAAGTAGCGGGTGCAGGTATACTTTTAGTAGGATTCATAGGTTTTATCATTTATATATTAATAACGGTAATGCCGGGATGGTTTAAATGAACGATGAAGCTGCCGCCATATATGTCATCAAGACAACAGCGAACCAGGAAAGGACGGTAGCGAATTTGATAGAGAAAGTTACCAGGAAAGAGCATCTGGGCATTTATGCAGTGCTTGCCCCTGATGAACTGAAAGGCTATGTTCTTGTCGAAGCCGCAAGTCCTGAAGCAGTGGATGAGGTCATCCAGGATGTCCCCCATGCCAGGGCGATGATCAAAGGCCAGTCAAGTTTCGATGAAATATCCCATTTCCTTACGCCCAAGCTTTCCGTTACCGGAATTACAGAAGGAAGCATAGTGGAACTGATATCAGGTCCATTCAAGGGAGAAAAAGCACGGGTAAAAAGGATTGATTCAACTCATGAAGAGATTACAGTCGAATTGTTCGAGGCGATGGTTCCCATCCCTGTAACAGTTCGCGGTGATAATGTTCGAATATTGAAACGAGAAGATGAAGAAGAGAAATAATATTAACAGGAGATATTAAAATGGTTAGCGTTGTAGAAGCATTGGTTTCCGGCGGTTCAGCGTCCGCAGGTCCGCCACTGGGTCCATCACTTGGCCCGCTTGGCGTAAATGTAAAGGCAATAATAGATAAAATAAATGAACAGACAGCAGCTTTTAAGGGAATGCAGGTTCCGGTCAAAGTAATCGTTGATGATAAGAAACAATTCACAATAACGGTGGGAACGCCCCCGACATCAGCACTCATAATAAAAGAGGCTGGCATCGAAAAGGGCTCAGGAACACCGAATACTGTGACCGCTGGCAATATAACGGCCAAACAGGCTGTCAAGATCGCCAAAATGAAAAAGAACGACACTCTTGCAAAATCATTGAAAAATACAGTGAAAGAGGTTGTTGGTTCATGCGTTCCCCTTGGTGTAACTTTTGAAGGATTAAAACCCAAGGAAGCAATCGCGGCAATTAACAGCGGTAAATTCGACTCGGAATTCTCCGAGCCGAAGTGAACTACGCAACCTAAAGGGCTTGCGTGTCTTGCGTCATCATGGCTCTATTGAGTCCACTCGGACAAGCGTTAATTCCCGCAGTTCCTGCGGTACTTTTTGATCTTGCTAATATATTTCTTGCAGCATTAGTATCCCTATCCAGAACAAGACCACAGAAAGGACATGAATGTATCCGAACTTTCAGGTCTTTAGGTACTGGATTACCACATCCACTGCAATTCTGTGATGTTCCTTTCGGATTGATCTGCTCAACGATTTTTCCGGCACATTCTGCCTTGAAAGTCGTCAATTGGATCAGTTGATACCATCCTGCATCGGCTATGGATTTGGCAATATGGTGGTTCTGCATCATGTTTTGTATCTGCAAATCCTCAAAAACAATTTTATCATACTTATTGACAAGCATCCTGCTTATCTTGTGAGCAAAATCATTTCTCTGATTCCTGATCGCCCGATGAGTTTTAGCTACGATCTTGGTCTGTTTTTTCCTGTTATGGCTTCCTTTCTTTTTCCGCGAAAGCCTTATCTGTCGTCTTGATAATTTCTTTTCTGATTCTCTCAGGAACTCAGGCGGTTCTATTCTATCATCGTTGCTCAGTCTGAGCAAAGAGTAAAGACCTACATCTACCCCAATTTCGTTTTTGATTTCAACAGGTATAGGATCATCCATTTCTACTGAAAAAGTGACATACCATTGGTCAATATCCTTTTTAATCGTACAGGTCTTTATCTTTCCTTCTATCTCTCGATGCTGAATTAGCTTGATAGCTCCGATTTTTGAAAGGATGATTTTCCCATTTTCAATTCCAAATCCGGACTGTGGGTATGTGAATGAATTGTACCTATTCCTTCCCTGAAATCTCGGATAACCAAAGCCATTGAAAAAATTCTTGAAACTTCTATCCACTCTTTTGAGAACATTTTGTAGTACCTGAGAAAAAACTTCTTTTTGATAGGATGTTTTGTTGGCTGCCGTTGCTTTTTGTTGTTCATAACAGCTTATCCATTCAGGTTTTCCCCAGGGACAAACGTCAAATTCTCGTCTTAACCTGTTAAGCTCCGCCTGTAGTTTTCGTTCAGCCAGAGAATCGTTGTACAGGCGTCGGCATGTGGAAAGTGTACTATTCAGCTTAACTTCCTGATTCTTATTCGGGTATAATCTGAATTGGTAAGTTTTTCTCATGCTGTTTCCTGTTTCAGTATAGCAGGATATATGCTTTAGGAGAGGGAAGTGAAAGTATTCAAGGGGGTATGGATTCATCCAGTTCTTCTAAAGGGCTGGCGTTCTCTATCCCTTGACCCTAATGAAGTAATTTTTTTAGATATACTTTTTTAAATCAACTTATCACAACATCAGCCCTGTTCTCCGTGACGTGCAGGTAGGTGAGAGCGCCGGGGCCGGGGTCGTAGTTAAGTGTTAACTGCGATTTTGAATAATCTACTTTTCGGCTTTCATCAGTGATGAAAGTGACATCAGATCCCATAAAAGTGAGATAATGCTGGAAAATATCATAAACACTGCGACTATTTCCCGAACCCGGCCAGGTATTCAAAGTATCACTTGTTGTAAGATTCATACTTTTATTAAGGAAATCAACATTTATAGAGTTTGGCCAACTACTGACTCCTCCGCACAACAGGCATCCTTTCCATTCTTCCTCTCCACTGGATGAATTAAATTCTATTTTGATCATAAAATTATTTCCATCTTTTTCTACATCCAATTCCAGTTTATTGGTACCATTTATTGCATAAATCTCCCAATCCATGTTATTAAGTTTATTCATTTGGCTATCGAAAAGATTAACTGAAAAATTATTTACTGGAGTCGGATTGCTTGTATTGATATTCCTCATTGTGATCTCACCAGCAGGTAAGGAAAAAGTTCCCATCGGGGATAAAACTTCAAGAACAATAATAGCGGTCTTATTTCTATCATCAACTGAAACATTTGTATAACTCAGGGTTCTGGCATAATCAGCCCATGATTTATAATAATCACTTTTTATATTGACATTAACTTTTCCATTTTTACTTCCGTTTACTGGATTCACCATTCCTGAACTCGCATTGGGATACTTTATTATGGGCGTTATTTTCTTGATGGAAACCACTGTAGTTCCTTCTCCCGCAAAAGACGCATTGCCGCTTACATTAATTACAGGAAGCGTTAATGTCCAGCCATTATAATGGAATTCAGGGGGAGAAAGCATAACTGTGCCGCCGTCTGGATATTGAGCCCATACACCGCCGCCCTCATAAGATACTATCCTGTCTTCAAGAGTATATTTTATTCTCCCCATAGGAATAGTGAAATTAAAATCACTGCTGTTTATAACAATATAACTCGGATTCCTGGAGCTGTTCGGCTCGACAGTCACTGTGCCTCCGCCAGGTTCAATATTTGTTACCTGAAGCGGTGAATCGCCCAATGTTACCCTGCTCGCACGTGAGTCAAGTACAGTGAAGGCCTGTTCCACATTCTTGGAATTTGCCATATCTTCTAAGTTGTAAATCGCAGGCACGCCGAACAGGGTTATCATGCCTATTCCAAGAATAGTAATAGCCAGGATAATTATATGGCCGATAACTTCTGCCTCTGCTCTTTCAGAATAAAAAAGTTTCATTCTACCTCCGTATCCAGCTGGATATTTATTATAAAGACATCAATATTTTTCATTTCAAGTATTGCAGTGCATTCATCCGAAGAACAGGAACTCCAGGCTATAACATTAGTGAAATAATTCTTCCACCCATTTGAATAAGTGCTATTTATCGTTATACTGATATTGCTCACATTTTTATAGGTATTTACATTCGGTATACCCCTGGCTGTAACCCTGCTCATACCGCTGCCGCCTATAGACGAAGTTCCGCCTATTGCCACAACAGGAATAATAAGCGTTTTACTCTGATTAGTAATGAGAGGTTTTGAAACAAGGACCGTATTGCCATTTGGGTACATGGCCCATACACCTGTGCTTTCATAAGCGACGATGGTTTCACCTACCACACTTTCAATGCTTCGCACCTGCCTGTCTATCAGGGTAACATTTTCATTTGTCGAATTTATTGCTGTAATATTGATGAAACTATCTCCCGTAACGCTTAGCGACCCACCGTACATTTTCAGCTCTACGCTCTGAGAAGGCGCCTGCCCCATCACAACTTTATTGATATTATTCGCAAGTACAATAAAACTCTGCTTTGTATTTTCTATATGGTTTGCTTCCTGGGCATTTTTCACGATGGGATATCCTGCCAGTCCTATGAGTCCGATGGATAACACCAGTAAACCAAGGATAGTGACAAAGTCAACTACTTCAGAGACTGCATCTTCAGAGGAAAGAAATTTTTTGTTATTCATTGTTTTATTTTCATTGATTTATTGTTGTTATCGTACCAGAGTGTATAGTCCTGGATGTTGCTGTATATCTGCTCATTTATAATATAAGAAGAATTAAATGGTATCCAGGCCATAGCATCATTTTCCGCGTTCATGAATATCTTTTCGCGGATTATATTGATAGTATAGCTCTCACCCGCAATGGATGCAGGAATTGAAAAATCATATTCGAGCTCATTTACAGTACCTCCGTATGATCCTGTTATATTTAACAGGATATCCATAGAAGTTACCCTTGCTGCAAATCCACTTCCCAGGATATCAAAACTTGCTTTCATCGCTGTTTCTTTTGAGTTCTGCGAGAGAGTATAAAAAGAAAGAACAATCCCGGAGAAAACCAGCACTGTAATTGAGAACATGAGAATAAAACCAATTGTGATAGATACTGCATCCTCATTTTCGGGTAGTTTTTTTATTTTCATATTATCACCACGGCACTGAAACAGGAATAGTGATATTGGCGCGCATATCGCTGGTAGAAAGAATTATTGTGGCGTTCAAGACGTAATCACGGGCGCGGATGAAGGGTATATTATTACTTGTACCTGTGATGTTAAATCTGCCAGACACATTCCCACCATTTATAAATGATATTTTATATGGCTGGGTGGTTACATTTGCTATGATTTGACTGTTAGTAATTGTGCGATTTTCAGGGGTGATGAAGTTTATTTTCCATGATGAGGTTGAACTGGTAATACTTATGTTAAAAGGGGATGAAATTGTAGTTACATTAATCGTTATGTTCGAATTTTTAACATTTTCAATGACTGTCCAGTTCGCTGCGCCGTTTGCAGTTCCATTATCTGTGAAATTTGCATAGCGTGTGTTGTTCCAGTTGCTTATATCCGGGCTCAAGTTCACGACTTCACCATGCAGCGCATAAATTTTCGATAAGTTCCCACTAAAATTTTGCATTTGGTTTGTAAAATTTGTAACCTTCAGTGCAGGATTTTGTCCTGTTGCAGTTACATTCCTGTATGCGCTTTTTATTTCATCCCCGCTTATACGCATAAGGTTCACCACATCATATTTTATGGAGTCGCCTCCTGCTTCCCCGGCCATATTGCTTTCAAATATTATATTATTGAGCATAACCGTGGCAATAACAAGACCGATCGCAACGATAAAGCCTGCAAGAAGCATAAACTGGGCGCGCTCATTTTCTATTATTCCCATCACATCCTCCATAAAACAAGTTTGACATCAACAATATTATAAAGGTCGGTTGAGGGATCGATATCTGTTAACAGAATATTATTCTTATTTGGGTTATCACTGTTATGTAATACGATTTTCCTTGAAATTATCACGGCATTGTCTGAAGGATTCCCATTGTAAATCATTTTCTGGGTTAATAAAGAAGTTCCGTTGTTCCTAAGAAAAGTCAGTTCCACACTATGCGCAATTCCCTGCGTTGTCAGAGTATAGTTGAGGCTGTTGGTTAGATTATTTGTAAGATTGTTTTGAGGGTAAGAAGCATTCCCCTTTTCCATATATTTTGTTCCGTCCCAGGTATATTCTTTGCCATTCCAGTCCAGTACATCATTCTTTAACTTTGAATTATATCCGGGTTCAGCGTAATCAAGTGCCCCTAAAATATCCTGGCCGAGTACCTGAAGCTCAGTTTCCACGTGAACGTTCGCTGTTGAAGAAGTAAGCGGTGTCATTGAAGTTGCATCTATTGCATATACAATAACAAGAAGCATTATTGTGGCAGCGGCTACTCCTTCCAGTGTATGCATCTGGCCTTTTTCATCTAACACAATTACCACACCCTTACTGAGAGGATAGCTGTTTCATTATATCCGGTAGAGGAATTTATGATCAATACTATACGTTTAATTTGCCCGATATCAGTTGTTCCGGGAAGAGCTGGACCGCTCAGTAATGGAAAACCGGTGCCATATTGATTCATAATAGTTCCGTTCAGGTACGCAACTGTTACATTCATATTAAACGCGGATTCAACGCTGGATAAACCAATTTCCAGAAGTGCGGCATTATAGTTGGCCGGGTTTGAATAATTTAATTTCGTATTATTGAAATAATATAATTTATCCTGGTCAATAACATTTAATTCACTTGATTTTTCTGAATGAAGCATTCGTTCAACAAGTACGGTTCCTGCCCTGTCCGCAGCAAGTGTAACCTGGTCAGAGCTTGACTGAAAGGGAGTAAATATGCTATTAATGAACTGAAAAACAAAAAAAACTGAAAGGAGAAATATTCCGATCCCTGCCATATAATCTATATTTACCTGGGCATTATCGTTTTTTAAAAAGTTAATTATTTTCATTGCCCCTCCTTATGAAAGTTGCTCCTCTGAGGACAAAATGCGAGGAGGCCTCTATATATACTGAATATTTAGAGGTGCTAAACTCGATTGTCCAATATTGCTCTAACTGTCCGCAACTAAGCATGTCCATATTTCATCATCAGCATACTTATCATACAATGCTTATACAAAAGACTTATGGCGGTAAATACATTGTCATTAATTCAATGATGATTACTATAAAAGAATCCTGTTGAATCCGTAACGCAATTTGGTATTTAGATGGTTATATGATTTGTGATTAAATAAAAATCTGCAAAGAAAAAATAAATAATATATTTAAAAGAGGACAGTTAAAAAAATTAACTCGTAAGAACGATCTCAATGCTGATATCTTTGGGAACCTGTATGCGCATTAACTGCCGCAGTGCCCTTTCGTCAGCATCAAGGTCGATAAGTCTCTTATGGACTCTCATTTCCCAGTGGTCCCATGTCGCACTTCCTTCGCCATCAGGGCTTTTCCTGCACGGCACTACTAATTTCTTGGTTGGGAGGGGAACCGGGCCGCAAATGCTTACTCCTGTCTTAACTGCTATATCTTTCACCTGTGAACATATTCCGTCAAGAGTAACAGGACTTGTCCCGGATAAACGTATTCTTGCTTTCTGTACCATAAATAACACCGTTTTGAGAAAAAGTGAGAATATTATATTCTCGCTTTAATGTCCTGTACCATTCCTGCGGCAATTGTCATTCCCATATCCCGGATCGCAAAGCGGCCGAGCTGCGGGATATCTTTTACCTTTTCGATACACAACGGTTTTGCAGGTTTGATTGTCACGATAGCTGCATCCCCGGCTTTTATGAAATCGGGATTTTCAGCTGCTGTCTGGCCGGTCTTTGGATCAAGTTTCTTTAATATTGCTGTGATCGTTCCTGCAACCTGTGCTGTATGGCAGTGCAGAACCGGGGTATAACCAATCGAAATTGCTGACGGATGCTGCAATACAACAATCTGCGCTGTGAATTCTTCAGCAACAGTCGGCGGTTTGGCAACAGGTCCGCAGACGTCTCCGCGCCTTATATCTTTCTTCTCAACACCCCTTACGTTCCATCCGATGTTATCTCCAGGAACCGCTTCTTTTATTTCCTGGTGATGCATTTCAATGGATTTGACTTCACCGACTGCTTTGGCCGGCATGAATATTATTTTATCTCCAGGTCTCATCACTCCGGTTTCAACCCTGCCCACCGGAACTGTTCCGATACCGGAAATTGTGTAAGCATCCTGGACCGGGATACGAAGTGGTAATGATGTGGGCTTCTCTGGCAGTTTCAACATATCAAGAGCTGCAAGTAGAGTCGGTCCTGTGTACCATTTAGTATTCTCACTCGGTTTTGCAAGGTTATCGCCCTTAAACGCTGATGTGGGGATAAAATTCAATTCATCCGGCTTATAACCCACCATTTTAAGAAGTGTGCTAACATCGGATTTTACCGCATCATATCGGGCTTTATCATAGTTGACTTCGTCCATTTTGTTGATGGCTATGATCAACTGGTTAATACCCAGGGTTCTTGAAAGGAATACGTGTTCTTTTGTCTGTGACTGGACGCCTTCTTTGCCTGCGACTACAAGAATTGCAGCATCAGCCTGTGAAGCGCCTGTGATCATGTTCTTTACGAAGTCCCTGTGACCGGGACAGTCCACGACTGTAAAATAATATTTTGCAGTATCAAATCGCTGGTGGGCAACGTCTATTGTGATACCCCTGTCCCTCTCTTCCTTAAGTGAGTCCATGACCCATGCAAAAACGAAGGATTCCTTACCTTTCGCTTTTGCTTCTTCTCTATATTTCTCTATAATATGCGGCGGTACAGCACCAGTTTCAAACATTAATCTTCCTACGAGAGTTGATTTTCCATGGTCGATATGCCCGATAACTGCTAAATTTAAATGTGGTTTCTCTGCCATAATATTTCTCCTTTATATTTATTGAAGATGTTTTGTCTTCGTATTGTTGTTTTTGTTTTTAAACCTTCCGTTCATCACGGACTTATGAAATCACTCGGTTTAGGCATTTCGAGTTTAAGTCCTTTCCTTTGCCTTATGCCCATCACTATCTCATTAAGCATGTTCCCGGGAATCGGTTCAAATCCGACAAATTCCGTACTCCACATGGCCCTGCCTTCAGTAGCCGAGCGGATATCCCCGGAGAATCCGAATAATTGTGCAACAGGTGCTTTGGATTCGATAATGGTCATGTCGCCTTCTGATTGCATATCCAGTATAGAGCCGCGTCGGCCCTGCATCTCACGCATAGCTCCTCCCATCTGGTCATGCGGGACATGGATGAACACTTTCTGGAAAGGTTCAAGAAGTGTGGCACCGGCCATCAGCATTGCCGCCTGGATTGCCTGTCTTGATGCAGGGATGACCTGCGCAGGTCCCCTGTGAACTGCATCTTCATGGAGTTTTGCATCCATTAATTTTACTTTAACGCCCATTACAGGTTCACGTGATAAAGGTCCGGCTTTCATGACCTCTTCAAATCCTTCAAGAATCAATTCCATTGTTTCATGCAGGTACTGGATGCCTTTGGTCATATCTATATACATATTTGTTTCATAAATATGGGCAATACTCTTGGCTTCGTCCTTACTCATTCCTGCTTTCATCAGTATGTCCCTGCGCTCCACTTCTCCCTGCCTCATTGAGATTTCATTGTTCTTGATAAGTTCAATTATGGCCGGGGACAGAGGTTCAACTTCAACATAGAACCTGTTATGCCGGTTCGGGGATTTCCCTTCAACGGGACCGGCATGGCCGGATATCGTTTCCCTGTATACGACAAGCGGTTTGGACGTAGTGATATCGACATGTTTGTCGCGCTTGATCCTGCCTGCAACTACCTCAAGATGAAGTTCACCCATCCCTGCAAGCAAATGCTCACCAGTTTCCTGGTTTATCATTACTTTGAGCGTCGGGTCTTCTTTTGCGACCTGTCTTAATACTTCAACAAGTTTTGGCAGGTCTTTCATATGTTTAGCTTCAACAGCCACAGTCATCACAGGTTCGCTGACATGCCTTATGCTCTCAAATGGGGTCATGCTTTTATCGCTTGATGCCGTAGACCCCACGATCGCATCAGTCAAACCTGTTACTGCTACGATATTTCCGGCAGGGATCTTCTCGCACTCAATTCGCTCAGGACCCATGAAAAGACCCACTGACTGAATCCTGTTCGCATTTGGCATTCCTGAAATGAAAACTTCCTTGCCCCTTTCAAGAGTACCTGAGAAAAGCCTTCCGCTTGCTACTTCACCTGCATGCGGGTCGGTGGTAATGTCTGTTATCATTAAAGCTATCTTACCGTTCCTGTCAACATTTATCATTGATTTCCCGATCTCGCTTTCCTTATCGCCATGCCATATTACTTTTATTCGTTCCTGCTGTGCTTTGATTGGGCTTGGAAGGAATTTTATGATCATATCATTCATTACTACATGGAGCGGACATTTTATAGCAAGTTCATTCTGCTTATCAGCCTGGCAAAATTCGATAATTTCCTTAAATCCGACACCGGTCTTTTTCATATAAGGAATGCTTATAGCCCAGTTATTTAAGGCTGATCCGAATGCAACTTTGCCGATTGCAGGGTCAAGCTTCAGTTTATCATATTCGTTGGGTTTCAGGCCTTTAACGATCTTGTTGACCTTATCAATAACAAGCCCCAGACGCATTTGCATATCAGCGGGTGTAAGCTTTATCTCATTGATCAACCGGTCAACCTTATTTATGAAAAGGATAGGTGTTACGTTTTCACGGAGCGCCTGGCGCAGCACTGTTTCAGTCTGCGGCATCGGACCTTCGACAGCATCAACAAGAACGACCGCCCCGTCCACTGCCCTCATGGCGCGGGTTACGTCGCCGCCAAAGTCAACGTGACCCGGTGTATCGATAAGGTTGATGAGATATTCCTGACCTTCAAACTGATGCACCATAGAAACAGTTGCAGAATCAATAGTAATTCCACGTCTTTGTTCTTCTTCATCAAAGTCCATGAATAATTGTTCGCCAGCCAGTTCTGATGAGATCATGCCTGCACCGGCAAGTAGATTATCTGAGAATGTTGTTTTTCCATGGTCTATATGTGCAACTGTACCGATGTTTCTGATAAACTCGGGTTTATCCATCAGTTCAGTGACATGTTCAACCATTTTCTTTCGTCTGCCCATTTGATTTACCTCTTATATTTAAAATTTTTAGTGCTCTATTATTCTATCCTATATAAACACTTTGAAAATCCAGAAACCACTTATGGAAACTACAAAATTATGGATACAATACTTCAGAATATCAGTACCAGCAGCCCAATACGAACCAGGTATTTCAGATCCGGGATAGTTAATACTTTCACATTGCTCCCACAGCAAAACTAAAGCTAAGAAGTACTGGTCAAGGCGAATTATAGGTTGATTTGTAATTCAAAACCGATTATAACTGAAAAAATACATATATAGTCATAAACAATTGAAAATAATTATCATAGGTATATTTAATTACCATAATAACCATTTTCCAAACGCACAGAGGGATATTTGCATCTGTGTTCCGCAATGATATTTCGTGGGTCATTAATGAATATTATAAAAAGCAAAAGTCAAATTCCCGGGTGGTCGATCCTTGTTCTTGCATTAGCAGTTGCATTGTTAGCTGCTGTTTCTATTGCTATGCTCCACCAGTATGCTAATGAAAGCCGCCAGGCCGAGTTGTTATTGTCTCGCCTTAAAGGGCAATCATACCATCTGGACTCTCTGGAATGGCAGTTCCGGCGGGAACCTGATTCGAAAGTTTTGGAAGAAGTACAGCAGGTCGAGAGTCAGATAGCGCAAACATTCAATGAATTAATGATGCTTGATCCGGGAGAAGAGAGGTTACAGCAGCTTCATAAAACACAGCTCGAATATGAAACCAGTATGGATGAAATGTTCAGGTTGATGGCAGCGGGGGATCTTGAAAAAGCAGACATTGTTGATAAAGAGCGGGTCGATCCGGGCTTCAATGTGCTCAGTGATATGATCACGAATACCAGCGCCGTCTATAGTGAAAGAGCTCGGCAAGCACAGAGGAAAGCTGATGCAGGTACTGCCCTGGTTGTAATTGCAACCGGGATGATGGTCGGATCCCTGATATTACGGTTCCAGAAGATGCAACTAAGGGCTAAACTGATAAATGTCAAGCAAAAAATGCTGCGCCAGAGCGAGGAACGCTACCGCACTATTATCGAAACTGCGCACGATCTCATCTGGACATTAAATAACGAGGGTAACTTCACTTTTGTTAACAGGAGGAGTGAGGAAACCAGTGGATACAAACTTTCTGAATTGATCGGTAAAAGTTTTGTCCCTCTGATTTTCCCGGAAGACTTACCAAAAATACAGGAAATATTCCTTAAAACTCTCCAGGGTAATCCACAAAGTTATGATGTAAGGGTCTATAACAAAGATGGCAGGATATTCATACTTTCGGTTAATACTGTCCCTTTATATGAAAATGATAAGATTATCGGAACTGTTAGCTTCGGAAGGGATATCACTGAGCATAAGCGGGTTGAGGAAGCATTACAACAATCTGAGGAAAAATATCGCACGTTAATTGATAATATCCAGGACGGCGTCTTTATTATCCAGGATGCAAAAATTCAATTTGCAAATGAGTCGTTTGCCAGGATAGCCGGGTACACTGTGGATGAAGTTATCGGAAAGGATTTCCTGGAACTTATTGCGCCGGAAGATTTAAAAATGGTCACAGATCGCTACTATCGAATGCAGGAAAGACAGTACCTACCCAAAGAATACGAATTCCGTGTGCTGCATAAAGATGGAGTAAACAGGATACTGGTCAATGCAAATGTTGGAATTATTACTTTCCACAGCAGGGTGGCACTTGTGGGGACTGTGAAAGATATAACCGAACGCAGGCGGGCTGAGGAGAAGTTACGGTTATTTCGCAATCTTATTGACCAGTCAAACGACGCTATATTTGTTGGTGACCCTGAAACCGGTCGTATCCTGGATGTCAATGGTAAAGCATGCAGCAGCCTGGGATATAAACGTGAGGAACTCCTTAACATGCATGTTTTTGACTTTGAAACCGTCCTGCCGGATCATTTTTCCTGGAAAGAACATGTGCAAGAAGTTAAGAAAAAAGGATATTTGATTTTTGAAGGCTGGCAGAGGCGTAAAGACGGCGCGATATTGCCTGTAGAGGTAAATATCAGTTATGTTTCTCTTGAAAAAAATAATTACATGTTGACTGCGGCCCGCGATATTACTGAGCGCAAGCGTATGGAAAATGCGCTAAAAGAGTCAGAGAACACATACAGGACTGTATTCGAGACTACCGGAACCGCAATGGGGATTATCGAAGAGGATACTAAAATATCCCTGGTAAATGAAGAGTTTGAAAAACTCACAGGTTATCCCCGAGAGGAAGTGGAAGGTAAAAAAAGCTGGACAGAATTTGTTGTAAAAGAAGACCTGGAAAGAATGATAAAGTACCACCGTGAAAGGAGAGTTGACCCGAAGCTGGCTCCGGATAAATACGAGTTCCGGGCAATTGACAGGAACGGCAATATCAGGGATATTTTCCTGAACATCGCTATGATACCGGGAACAAAAAAGAGTATATTGTCTCTTCTGGATATCACCGAGCGCAAGCGATCCGAAGAGCAAATACAGGAGCAGGCTGCTCTTCTTGATAAAGCACAGGATGCTATTTTAGTCCGGAATTTAGAAGACCGCATCACTTACTGGAATAAAAGCGCACAACGCCTGTACGGCTGGACCACAGAGGAAGCTATAGGCAAAAATGCCAGCGAGATTCTGCATAAAGATATAGAAGATTCACCCCGCCATATCGAAGCCCGAAAGAGCGTAGTTGAGAAAGGTGAGTGGAGCGGTGAGTTGTACAATATAACAAAAGATGGCAGGGAAATCATTGTCGAAAGCCGCTGGACCCTGATGCATGATAACAAGGGAAAACCAAAATCAATACTTATCATAAATACGGATATAACCGGGAAAAAGAAGCTTGAAGAACAGTTCCTGCGGGCCCAGCGCATGGAGAGCATAGGCACGCTTGCAGGTGGCATAGCTCACGACATCAACAATGTCCTGACGCCGATAATGCTGTCATTGGAACTGTTAAAGGAAAAATTCACGGATAATGAAAGCCAGCGATTGATTGATATTCTTGGCCGGGGCGCCAGGCGCGGAGCTAATTTGATAAAGCAGGTCCAGTCATTTGCTCGAGGCTCAGAGGGTGAACGCATACCTCTTCAAACAGCGCATCTTATATCAGAAATAAAGCAGATAGCAAAAGAGACATTCCCGAGATCCATTGTGATCACGACCGATATACGGAAAGATCTCTGGACAATCTCCGGGGATGCAACACAACTACACCAGGTTCTGATGAACCTGTGCGTGAACGCCCGCGATGCTATGCCTGACGGCGGTATGCTGAGTATATCTGCCGGGAATATTTTCATTGATGAGAACTTCACTCGTATTAATATTGAAGCCAGGGTCGGTCGTTATATCGTAATTGCTGTCACAGATACCGGAACCGGCATTCCTCCTAAAATAATGGACAGGATGTTCGAACCGTTTTTCACAACAAAAGAGCATGGGAAAGGCACAGGTCTTGGTCTTTCCACTGCTCTTGGAATTGTGAAAAGCCACGGCGGGTTTATAAATGTATATAGTGAAGCTGGAAAAGGAACGACATTCAAGGTTTATCTGCCTGCAATTATGACGATTGAAACACAAAAAACACAGGAGCCGACGGGTGAACGTGTAACAGGGCATGGAGAATTAATTCTTGTTGTTGATGATGAAGAACAGATTCGTGAGATCACCGGTTCAACACTAAAAACAAATGGATACAAAGTGCTCACAGCCAATAACGGGCTGGAGGCAATAGCTTTGTACAAGCAAAACAGGGAAGAAATCAAACTTGTCCTTATGGATATGATGATGCCTGTCATGGACGGGCTGACAGGCGTTCAAGAGTTGCGTAAAATCAATCCGCAGCTAAAGATTATTATAGCAAGCGGATTAACGGACAAAGACAAATTAACAAAAGCTGCAAGCACGATGAACGCTTTTTTAACCAAGCCTTACACGGTTGAGAAATTATTGATAACCATACATGAGATTCTAAGCGCAGAATAAACATAGCAATAAGTATTAATATCCCATATAACAATAATTTATTTGGAGTGTGTTGTATGGTAGTTGTTGAATCTTTCAGTGCTGCTATTGGCAGCATAATGGCATTTCTGCCAACTTTAGTTGCTGCAATAATTATACTGATTATTGCATGGATAATAGGAAGAGCAGTCGGTAAGCTAGCAAGCGCCGGATTGGATAAAGTCGGCGTTGATGATGCATTGAGAAAAACGGCTATTGGAAAATCCATTGAATCATCAGGAACTTCATTACCTCATGTATTTGACTTGATAATAAGATGGTTCATATATATTATCGGAATTATGGCTGCCGTAGATGTTCTGAGAATCCCGATGCTAACATCTTTCGCTCAAAGCGTGGTGCTCTACATCCCGAATCTCCTGGCAGCCCTGGTAGTAATGATAATTGGCTTCATATTCGCTGACCTGGTCGGCGATTTAATCAAAACAACAGGAACCTCTTCAGATATTCCTTATATAGGCATTTTCTCGACAGCAATAAAGATATTCCTGTACTTTATAGTAATAATCGTGGCACTTGATCAGTTGAGGATTAACACAAGCATTATTTACGTATTCGCAACTGCTCTGGCATGGGGAATTGCATTAGGCGCCGGCGTAGGTCTTGGAATTGCCCTTGGTTTCGGCTTGAAGGATAAAATGCCATCGTTGCTGCAAAGCGTAACAGGAGAAGAAACGAAAAAAAGGTTAAAGAAGATGGAAGAAGGTCATTCATCATCAGAACCTCTTCCCCAGGTTGTCAAGAAACCTGGAGAAACTTTCGGGAAACCCGGAGAAACCGCCTGATTAGTGGTGTAGGTATCAGTTACCTGTTATTATGTCAGGTAACTATGCCCATTTTTTGGTAACAACCGTAGTTATGCGATTATCTTGCCGCTTTTGCGACCCGTTCAATATTATCTTTCTTGCCCATGGCATATCCTTTTACGTCATGGTTGGCTGCAGCGATTATTTCGTCTGCAAGCGCATTTGCAAGTGATTTCTTTGTGCCGAATGATGCCTGCTGTGCGCCTTCGGCGATGAGGCGAAGTGCGGTATCCACGCGGCGCTGTGGGGCAGTATCAACAGATTTCGGAACAGCAATACCACCGTACTGTAACCTGACGGTTTCCTCTCTCGGACCTGCATTTGTAATAGCATTTGCAAGAACCTGTATCGGGTTCTGGCCGGTTTTCTTGTTGACTGTTTCAAATGCTTCCATCATTATCGTGGTAACAGTTATCTTGGCGCCCGTATTATGCTCTTCACGCATGACTTTATTTATGAGCCTCTCCACAATGTTCAGGTTCGTCTTTGCGAACTGCTTTTTTGAATTCTTGCCACCCGAATGCGGAACAACTGTAGGTGTAAGATTAATGTAACTCTTGACACTCGGGTCTTTGACCTCAACTTCCGTAAAATCCCATTTTCCGAATAATTTTTGCATATTATCTCACCGGTTTTGCCTTTTTGCCAAGAACCATCTGTCTTAGATCAACATTATTTACAGATATTACTTTCCAGCGAACTCCGGGAATATCTCCCATGGCGCCCCCCATTTTTCCGCCGATCCGTTCAACGACCACTTCATCATGTTCGTCTATGAAATTAATAGCCCCATCCTGGGGACAGAAAGCTGTTATCTGTTTGCCGTTCTTGATAAGCTGGAGCCTGATACATTTCCTGATCCCTGAGTTTGGCTGTTTTGCCTCGATACCGACTTTCTCAAGAGCAATACCCCTTGCCTGCGGGGAGCCTCCGAGCGGGTCAGCCTTTACATCCAAATTAAGGGCTCGTCTTGCGAAATCTCCATCGCTCCATCTATTACTTTTGTCGACGCTCTCTAATTTACGAGCCGCGTATAATCCTTTTCCCATGTAGTTTTTTTCCTCCAATATATAATTTTAATCACTGAATTATTACGTCGTTTATATTATGATGCCTTAAGGAGAGCTTTTTTACTTTTTCAATATTTTTGCCGTCTCTCCCGATGGCAAGCCCCTTCTCTTTAGTTGGAACTTCTACATAAGCTATACGCTTGCCATCATTAATTTTAATATTAATATTTTTTAGAATTATTGGATGAAATGCATTTTTAATGAACAATACAGGATCATCAGAATGTTCGATTATTTCTACCGATTTACCAATAGCCTTTTTCACGTTGTTGATGTGTTCCCCGCCTTTTCCTATAGCAAGCCCCATATCGCCGTTCCTGACCACAAAAAGAAGCCTGTTGTTCTCGGTATCCTCATAGCAATCTCTTGCCTGCGCCCCGGTGATTTTTTCAAATAACGCAATATACCTTATTCCATCCATGCTTAACTTAACTTCACTCATTCATTCTCCTTTAAAGAGAGTATTCCGGAATCACCTGGCTCCAGAACCGCAAAAGCTGTAATTGAGAACGGCTTTCCACATGCAATCCCAAGATCAATCCCGTTTCCGGGATAATTTATTGCGGGTACCCCTTTTAATTCATTTCTTGTTTTTTCAAGACAATTCGATGATAAAACAACACTCTGCGCCTTTCCATTTTTTACAGCATCAATGGTCTGCCGTGTGCCTATAACAACTTTTCCTGTTGATAAAACGCTTCTGAATACTTTATTTAAATCAGTTTCCATAACTTTTCTCCATTATTTAGATTTTCGTGCAATTAATTTAACATTTCCGGTACCCAATCTTATGGGTTGTCCGACTATTACGTTTTCGGTGACGCCTCTTAGCTCATCAACATCACCCCTCATTCCGGAATCCAGCAGGTGGTTGACAGTTACTTCAAACGCAGCCCTTGCGAGCACACTGGCCTTTTCACCGGAAATACCATGCCTGCCTATGGGTTTTACATCCCCGTCGACAGTCATAATATCTGACACAAGCATTATATGCCTGACATCTACATTAAGACCCTGTTCTTTAAGGGTGTCTGTGGCCTCATTGATCAATGCCTGCCTTGCAGCCTCGATCCCCATTACTTCAAAGATCTCATTTACATTATTTGTCCTTGTCCGGGTTGCATCAACACCCTCAATTGCCAGGACTTCTTTAAGCACGGAACCTTCGGTGTATAATACATATTCACCAGTATCTTCTTTCCTGATAACGACCCTTTTTATACCCTTAATACCTTTCAAAATTACCGAGTTCAAACTTTTTACAAGCTGCAAAAGTTCCCTGTATGAAGGCTTACCGGGCTCCAATACAAGCGTATCCCCTTTTATTTCGCACGATACTCCGAGTTCCTCTTCGATCCTGTCTGCAATTTC
The DNA here is from genome assembly GCA_012026795.1 of Candidatus Methanoperedens sp. Taxonomy (NCBI): domain Archaea; kingdom Methanobacteriati; phylum Methanobacteriota; class Methanomicrobia; order Methanosarcinales; family Candidatus Methanoperedentaceae; genus Candidatus Methanoperedens; species Candidatus Methanoperedens sp. The sequence continues at coordinate 192,657 of VEPM01000001.1, read as the reverse complement.
CTTCGAGGTCATGTTCCTCTGGACCAGGGCTTTTTTGTTCAGTTCGATCAGTACCTTCATTTCCGTAATATCGGTGGATATGCTGCCCAGGACATTTATATAAGTGGCCTCTATTTTCCAGGCAAGTTCACGTGCCTTATCCCTGTCATGAGAATAATTCTTTTCAAGAAAAATGGTCATCATCGGAGTGCTGGGATTCTTCCTTGCATCCACTATTTCAATCAGGCGGGGCAGACCGAGCGTAACGTTAATTTCGGCCACACCTGCGTAGTGGAATGTTCTCATTGTCATCTGCGTACCAGGTTCTCCGATTGATTGTGCAGAAACCACACCGGCTGCTTCACCAGCTTCAATTCTGGCATTATCATATCCGGCATGAAGGCGTTTTACGATCTCTTCCATCTGTTTCTTTGTAACCTTGCGTTCTTTCAGTTCCCTGTTAAGGTTATCAATTACATTCTGGGGCAACTTGAGATCGAAGATTAATTCATCAATGTTTTTTTGAGTTGCGCTCATTCCTTCACTCCTGTTACTGAATCAATTATCCGCTTTATTGCGTCGGTTTTACTGAAATCACTGTTCATTGGATTGATACCATCTTCTCCGAATTTGAACTGGATGATCATGTTCCTTGTATCCCTTACCGTGCCATCATACTGTACTTCAAGATCCTGGAGTGCATTCACAAGCCTGCGCTGCAAGTACCCGGACTGTGATGTTCTTACGGCTGTATCCACAAGACCCTCTCTTCCTCCTATGGCATGGAAGAAATATTCAGTGGGAGATAATCCACCCTTATAACTTGCTTTTACAAATCCGTGTGCTTGCGCTCCCAGATCACCTTTATCAAAGTGGGATAATGTCCGTCCTGCATATCCTCTCTGGATCCTCTCACCTCTGACAGCCTGCTGTCCCACGCATGCCGCCATCTGTGTAAGGTTAAGCATCGATCCCCTGGCGCCCGATTTTGCCATTATCACCGCAGAATTATCCATTCCAAGATGTCTTCCCGCAATTTCACCGGTAGCATCTCTTGCCTTGCTTAATTCTTTCATTATTTCCATTTCAAGCGTTTCCCGGATGGTTCGCCCTGGCAGTTGTTCAAGCTCGCCGGCTTCGTAAGCCTGGATTAATTTTTCCACCTTATCAGTAGCAGAGTTCAAGGTCTCATTTATCTGGTTTTGCGCTTCCGGAGGTACATATTCGTCGTTTATCCCGAAACTGAACCCGTTTCGCATAATGCCCCTGATAGAAAGACGGGTGGCATCATCAATAAACTTACAGGCCGTCGCAGTATTGAACTCTTTTATTAATTTGTCAATGATCACACTTTTAAAAGCGCCTACTGCTTTTTCATCAATTGTACCTTTTTCCAGCACACCATCTTTTATCACTACATAAGCGTCATTTTCACAGTCAACACCTTTGCAGTTATCGCATTGTTCACATATTTCAGCCTTGAATTGCAGGTCAAGACCTTTTGGAAGTATCTGGCTGAAAATCTGTTTTCCGCTCCAGTATGGTTCCCCATCTTCTTTTCCTGCAGGTTCCGGCAATTCCCATATCTCGGATTTTGCAAGGAGCTCCAGTGCATCATCTTTATTAATTTTATCTTTACTATTTGTAAGTAAGAAAAGACCTGAAATGTGGTCGTGGATACCGCCAATAATAGGACCGCCGAATCTCGGTGAGATGATATTCTCCTTGATGTTCATCAGTATTTTTGCTTCCGCACGCGCGTCTTCTGTTTGCGGTACGTGCATATTCATTTCATCACCGTCAAAGTCAGCGTTATATGGCGGGCATACGGCTGGATTTAACCTGAAAGTCTTATGCGGCAATACTTTTACTTCATGAGACATTATACTCATCCTGTGAAGTGAGGGCTGCCTGTTGAATAAAACCACGTCGCCGTCTTTCATCTGCCTGTCAACTTTCCACCCCAGTTCAATGAGATCTGCAAGTTCAGCGCCATTCTTATCAGTGATCCTTAACCTTCTTCCATCCGCCCTGACGATATAATTGGCGCCAGGATGGTTATCCGGGCCGCGCCTGACATATTCCTTTACTTCATTAATATTTCTTGGTGTTACATACAATGTTATAGTGAGTTCCTTTGCAATTGCAAGCGGAACTCCTACTTCATGCATTCCAAGATTAGGATCAGGCGATATCACTGTTCTTGCAGAGAAATTAACACGTTTACCAGATAAGCTTCCCCTGAACCTTCCTTCTTTACCTTTTAATCTCTGGGATAAGGTTTTAAGCGGCCTGCCTGACCTGTGGCGGGCAGGGGGCACTCCTGAAACTGCATTATCGATAAATGTGGTTATATGATACTGTAATAATTCCCATAGATCCTCAATAATCAATTGTGGTGCTCCAGCTTCCCGGTTTTCCTGGAATCTCTGGTTAATGCGGATTATATCTACAAGTTTGTGCGTAAGGTCATCTTCACTTCGCTGCCCTGATTCAAGAGTTATTGACGGCCTCATCGTAACAGGAGGAACTGCAAGTACTGTCAGGATTATCCATTCAGGACGTGCGTTCCTGGAATCCATGCCGATCACTTCAATATCCTCGTCAGTCATCTTTTCAAGACGTGAACGAATGTCCGTTGGCATCAGCTTATGGCCGTCTTCCACGAATGTTGTGGGTTTTTCGAATTTGATCTCTTTTTGCTCTTCATTGCAATACTGGCACTTTCCGGCTTTACGCGCTTCCTTGAAAACGTCATTTACAACATCTTCTATGGATTGTCCCATTTTCTTAAGGGTGCGTATCTTTTCTACGGTTTCCTTTTTCTGGTTGGGATCAAGAAGCAGCGCTCCGCAATTCCTGCATGTCGCTCTTAATATTTTGCGTATCAGCTTGGCAAAACCCACATGCATCACAGGCGCTACAAGTTCAATATGCCCGAAATGACCCGGACATTCTCCTGCCCTTCCGCCGCATGTCTTGCATCTAAGACCGGGGTCTATTACACCAAGCCTTGTATCCATTAATCCCATTTCAATGGGAAAACCGTCATCATCATATGTATCAGCAGTTATGATTCTTGTTACACTCATTTTCCTGAATTCTTTAGGTGAAATAAGTCCGAATTTGATCTGCTTTATTCTTTTGGGGGTTGCAACTACCATAATATTCACCTACACAGCATCTTCCAATTCAAGCCTCGGCGCTACGCCAAGAGAAATTATTTCATCAAGGAGCAATTTAAAGGCATAGCTCATCTCAACAGGGTGTATATCAGTTTCTGCGCCGCAATCATGGCAGATAGTAGTATTCCTTCGTTTATCAAGTGTGGCTATCATGCCGCAGTTAGAACATACATATTCCATGACCCTGTCTGATTCGTCAAGCAATCGTTCCTTGAGGGCCATTGCAGCACCATGCCCGATCAGAACATCCCGTTCCATTTCTCCAAACCTCAAGCCTCCCTCTCTTGCCCTGCCTTCTGTTGGCTGCCTGGTCAATACCTGTACAGGCCCGCGTGACCTTGCATGCATTTTTGAAGATACCATATGATATAGTTTCTGGTACAGGATTACCCCGACAAAAACATCAGCCTGTATCTTGTTACCTGTTATGCCGTCATAAAAAACTTCTTTACCTGTGTTTGAAAATCCGTTTTCCGAAAGTGAGGACGTTAAATTCTCTTCGGATTCACCGGAGAAAGCAGTACCGTCGATCCTGCGCCCGTCAAGTGCGCCCACTTTACCTCCGATCATCTCAAGAACGTGTCCTACGGTCATTCTTGAAGGGATAGCATGCGGGTTAATTATAAGGTCAGGAACCATACCGTTCTCGGTAAATGGCATATCCTCATAAGGTACTATAAGGCCAATTACCCCTTTCTGGCCATGCCGTGAGGCGAATTTATCCCCTATCTCAGGTATCCTGTAATCCCGTGTCCTTACTTTTGCAAGCCTTGAACCGTTTTCAGATTCCGTAAGTATTACGGTATCTACAATACCCTTTTCATTTGAACGCATAGTCACTGAACTCTCCCTGCGCTGTACAGGGCTCAAACCTAATTCTGTTGGCTCTTCCAGGAACCTTGGCGGGCTTGTTTTCCCGATCAGGACATCATTTGGCCCGACCGGGATTTCAGGATTAACAAGACCGTCGCTATCCAGTTGATTATAAACTTCCGCAGTCCTGGCACCCCTTACTTCCGTATCAGGTATCTCGAATTTATCTTCCTGGCCGCCGGGATATTTTCTTTCTTCTCCTTCGTTCGTCCTGAAGAAATGACTTCTTCCAAGACCGCGTTCGATCGCACCTTTATTTATAACAAGGGCATCTTCAATGTTATATCCTTCATAAGATAATACCGCTACAACGAAATTCTGACCCGCGGGGCGTGTGTCAAAACCGATCGCTTCTGCAGTCTGTGTCGAAGTAAGCGCTTTCTGGGGATAATGCAATACGTGGGCTCTTGTATCAGGCCTTAATTTCATGTTCGGGGTTGACATACCAAGACACTGTTTGACCATGCCTGCGCCCATTGTGTTCCTTGGCGATGCGTTGTGTTCCGGGAAAGGAACCATGCCGGTACATATCCCCAGGATCAAAGACGGGTCCATCTCAAGATGGGTGTGCTTGGGGTTCAAATTCTTTTCATCGATCGCTATGAACGCATTTTCTTCTTCTTCAGCATCCAGGTACTCGATCAGACCTGCGTCCACAAGACTGTCAAAGGTAATCTCCTTCTTTTTCAGGCGTTCAATGTGTTCCGGTGTTACAAGCGGTTTGCCAGCTTCAACAATTATTGCAGGGCGTCTTGCCCTGCCCTGGTCCGAGTTGATGATTATCTCATTCGTATCCTCATAGAATATGATATTCACCTGTTTTTTGATCTCACCTATTCTTCGTTTTTTTCTCAAATCACGGACGAGTTCTTTTGGATTTGCAATAGTACCAATAAGTTCACCGTTTAAAAAAACTCTTGACTTACTCAAATGATTCAGCCTCCTCTTCGGGCATGTTTGTTTTTATTTCTTCAGCTTCCTCAAGCGCTTCTAATTCCGTGGCATATGTTGTGGGAACTTCTTCCATTCCAAGAAGCTGTGGTATGATCGGCGCAGTACCCATGTCCAGGAGCATTTTCTTAAGCTGTACTTCATTACCCGCAGCTGTTGATATCTCCACAAGCTGCGCGAAATTTTTCACCAGTCCGCAGTTAGGGCCCTCAGGTGTTTCAGAAGGGCATATTCTTCCCCACTGGGTGGGATGCAGATCCCTTGCTTCAAAATGCGGCTGTGCCCTTGATAAAGGTGAAATGACCCTTCTTAAATGGGACAAGGTCGCAATATAATCAGTCCTGTCAAGCAATTGTGACACTCCTGTCCTGCCCCCTACCCAGTTACCTGTAGCCAGGGCATGAACAAGCCGTTCGGTTAAAACATCTGACCTGACAATTGTCGTGACATTCAAATCCCTGTTCCTCATGCTTGCTCTTTCAAGCTGGTACTTGATATCACGTGTGAGCCTGTTGAAAGATACCCTGAACAGGTCTTCGATCAATTCGCCGGACAGTTTCAGCCTCTTATTTGCATAATGGTCTTTGTCGTCGCTGCCTCTTTTGCCAAGCGCCAGTTCAAAACATGCCTGGGCCATCCTGCCGATAAACTGTGCTTTTACGATCCTGTGGATTTCATCATTCCCCAGGTGGGGTAATAAATACCGGTCAATAACGTAATTCGCCCTTTTGACCTGGTAATCCCTTGACTGGCCTGAAGCCACCCTTAACCCGATTTTTTCCATTGCTTCGACCTTGTTGGCAGCTTCAGCTTCTTCAAGGTTCTCAAGCATGAATTTGATGATCTCAGGGTCATCGGACACAGTATTGACAATGTCCTGGTCGGTCTCGATTCCAAGAGCCCTCATAAGAGTGACGAAATTGATCCTTCCTGATATGGATGGGAATGAAACTTCAAGGATAGATTTTTTGTTCCTCTCAACAACAACAAGGGCGCGATAACCCCTGCGCTGCGAGAATACTTTGGCAACTTCAATATTCTCGCCATAGCGTTCTTCCATTTCCACAAGGATCTTATTCGGGGCAAGATCTTCAAGTGTAGTTATAACGCGTTCCGTTCCGTTCACAATGAAATATCCCCCTGGATCCTGCGGGTCTTCTCCCAGTTCGATCATCTCTTTCTGGGACAATCCTATAAGATTGCACGCTTTTGACCAGATCATTATCGGAAGTAAGCCGATCTCTGCTTCTTTTTCTTCCTTTTCTCCCTCAGGCGTGACGATAGCCATACTCAGGAAAAGCGGTGCAGCGTAAGTAATATTCCGAAGCCGTGCTTCAGTGGGATGGAGTTTATCAACAGCACCATCCGCTTCCCTCACAACAGGGAAACCAACTCTTATCTTTTTGAGTTTGACGTATGTTCCCTCAATTTCAGTTTCAATTATTCTCTGCTCTTCAATGACTTTCTGAAGACCATGGTCCAGGAAATCATTAAAAGAATCTACATGATGTCTAACAATTTTGTCACTTGTAAAATACACTTTTGATAGTACCCTTCTGTCCAACATGTTACCTCTATTTACAGCTCACGCGATTACCATGCGATAATAATAAGCTATACCTGCCGTTTTGCTTTCCCGGGTGATCCGTACCACGTCTCCAATTTTTGCTTTTGATGCTACTACGGTAGGATCTATTATTCGGATTTTAGGCAATTGCTCTTTTTCTATTTTGAATTCGGTTAATACTTTTTCAACTTCATCTTCACTTAATATTTCGTGATTCGGTACCATTCTATGTTTTAGGGGATTGAATTCCCTGCCGGTATTCTCTTTCTCTTTCACACAATTACCTCCCGGGCAGACGGGCTCGGAGGGATTTGAACCCTCGACCATCGGGTTTCTTCTCATTTGAATAAAAGCCCGGTGCTCTGCCTGACTGAGCTACGAGCCCAACCGTATCATCCACGAATCTTAAATAAACTCTACCAATCACGGATGAAAAATATTCCTCAATAAATGGCAATTCTCTTAGAACCTCGCAGACGTGCGCCCCTTATACGGTACTATTAACCTTAAATGTTTCCCTTGAAGAATACTAAATATTTCATCTAAAACGCCTCAAAACAAAAGTGATGATTAATATTGCTAATGTATCTGTCAGCGTCAGCATACTTATGTTTTTCTTCTCCGGGACTTTCAAACTCCCTCCCTCTATTGTGAACTCAAGCGAAGATGGCGCTCCCCATTTGTTTTTTCGCTCCATGGCTTCAACATACACCATATGTTTGCCAGGCGATAATTTTGATAAATCAATCCGGGCATATACATCCTCTGCCTGTGAATCAAAAACCCCGTCTACCGGGGACATCGCGGATTTATTAAGCGGTGTATCAATGTAATATCTGGCATCTCTTACTTTCATTTTATATCCGGCAGATACCGATGCCCTCAATATGGTCGTCCTATTTTCTTTTGTAATTACTATTTTTTTAACCGAAGGCGCCATGGGCAGCCCTATAATCTGATGAATATTTGATACATGGCAAGACCCACATTTTTCCTTCCTGTGCTCCTCATCGCCTATATACACGGCGCTATAATTATTACTTGTAGCCGCATGGCAGCTCAGGCAGTTCCTGGGGTTCTTATAACCTGCCGGATGTGCCTGTATATCCGCAGTCCCCCCATGACATGCATAGCAGGCATTATTCCCTCCGCCGTTTAGCATATTATGCTTTCCGAGTGAGAGTACTTTTTTCTCTGAAAAACCCTCTCCACCGTGGCAGGAAAGACAATTTCCCCCACCGTTGCCGCCATCATATAGCTGGAGAGAATGGAAATCATCAGGGATTTTCCCGACATTAATGGTTGAATTTTCCCATAGCCAGCTTGCATTATAGCCGGCAAGCGTCTGATTTGCATTAATTTTCCTGATATCAGGCGACAGGGAAAACACATCCTCAATAACTACCATATTCTTCGGCCTTGCCTGGATTATTCCTGACACCTTTGCCCTGAAAACCGTGATATTTTTTGGCTGGTTCCCAAGATAATTAATTTTCGGGCTGAATTCAAATATGCCTCCCCTGTTTACGATATCCTCATAAAAATAATCACCTGTTTGCAACTGGAGGAGGACATTTTCATCCCTGGTATCCACGCCTCTTACCACAAGGCTTGTTTTTTCAGAGATATTCCAGACTTGCCCTTCATACAGCGACCTGCGTTTTTCAGGCTGTATGGTCACATGCAGGTCTTTTTCAGTAAGTATCCCTAATAATTGAAGAACAGCATTTTCATCGAATATTTTATTATCCGTAAAATTGGCCGTTTCCCTGGTGTAATATATTTCATCTTTCTCACTGTTCTCACCGCTGACCCTTTCAATGACCCTGTACTTTGCTTTTGGCATAGCTTTCACATGACATGAGTAGCATGATGTGGTTTTTTTCTCAGGATGAACTCTTTTTAGCCTGAAACCCTCATAATTGATTAAACCAGTATCACTTCCTTTAAAAATGCCTGTGACGTTAATTACAACCGCAGGCACTTTCACACTACCATTGTCGATAGTTAGATACTCCTCATATGTATAATTTCCAATTCCTATAAGCCTCTTATCAACAATTACATTTTCTTTTCTAAGTTCGATCAGTACGCTGCTCCTGACCGATGAAACTTCAACTACTTTGAGGATGAAACCGAAACCTAAGTCAATATATTCCCCCTCCCTGGCAGTGAATTTGTTATTTTCCCTGTTGAGTTCAACAAGCGCGGTCCTGTTCTCATATATCAGCGTAGCATTCCCCCACTTCTCGGAGTTATCCTCATTAAGATGGCAATATATGCAATTGATACTGTCAAAAAGATCGCCTGAGGCAAAATGGGATACGGTTGAATTTATGTTCCTGCCCTGTGAATTCACGCTGTTTGCATGGCACCCCTGACAGTCATTACTGGTCGTGACATTGGAATTAAAAGCGTTCGTAGGATTGTCAATCAGGCTTGCATTCCTGAAATGTGAATATACCATGGGGGCGCGGAATTTCTGGTTAAGGGAATGACACGAGTCATTGCTGCACTTCCTGGGTGATTTATATTCCGGAGGATGTCCCGAAGGCGCAGTTCCGTTGCCGTGGCATGCCCAGCATGCGCCGTTACTGCCGTTATTCAGGCCATAATGCACGCTCAGGTTAAATGAAACGATATCTATTCTCTTATCAGCAGGCGCGCCTCCTCCCCTGCTATCATGGCAGGACATGCAATCCGGCCCCCCTCCGCCCGCGCCTACATTATGAACGAATAAAGCACTTGTTGCAGGAGCATCCGGTGCATGACACGTCCTGCATGCAAGATCGGAATATTCAGCCAGCGAGTGGTTATAGAACGTGGTCCCATCGCTTGCTGTGGCAGGAACAAGCCCGGACTTGTTCTGCATTTCAGGCGGTACTGGAGAATAAGATGTGACATTATAGGAATAATTTCCGGATGGAACACTACCATTGTAATGGCAGTTGGCGCACCAGAAACTCGTATTTGTAATGCTCTGGTTCAGGGCGTTTCCCGCACTGATATTCGAGACATTTCCAGGCGCATTAGTATCATGAAGTGTTTTCCCATGGCAATAATAGCAGGCGTTTACCTGGCTGTCCCAGTAAGCGGCCTGTGTGCCGTTCCACAATCTTCCGGAAACAGGATTAGAACTGTGCATCAATGGCGAGGGAAAGCGCGGCGCTCCTGAAAATTTTATCAGGCCGTTCCCCAGGTGGCAGGTAGTGCAGTTCGCGACAAGGTCAGAGAATGTCAGTTTGAACGTAGGCCACGGATTTCCTCCATGGCAATCCAGACAATTTGTAGCATTTGAGCTTCTATATGTTCCGTCCTGAAGTAAATATTTAATATTATGGATATCGGAATCAACTTCCGTATGGCATGATTTGCATTCTACTTTTCCTGCATGCATGTCCTTTTGCAGTCTGTCCTCCTTATGGCAATTAATGCAGAAGCTTGAATTTGGCACAGGCTTTGTGAGGTTCGGGCCATGGATCGTGTCTGTCCAGTGGCAGGTCGTACAATTAGGGTACCCGGCTCGATGGCTTGCATTGAGCCTGCCGAATGTATGGTTCCCTAACATTGCATTAGTCTGGTTTTGCATTAAATCCCGGTAAACAGATGAGGAATTCTCATGACAATAAGCGCAATATGGTTCACCCGGAGATATGCCAAAGCTTGCATTCCTTCCATAGTGGGAAGCGCTTGCATTGGCGCTGTACCTGAAAAGATTTGAGGTCTTGTTGTGGCAATCAGCACATGACGCTGTCACGGACACATTGCCTGTCCTGTTATGGTTATACACCATGCGATCAGCCGGAACTATTCCGCTGATGTTGCTGATATGACATTGCTCACAGGTATATGTGGATACTATGGGAGTGTGGGGCAGGTTGAACTTATCGGCCGAATAATGACAGGCCATACAATCCCAGCTTGTGAGATTTCCGGCCCCATCCGTTCTATTCACATTTGTGTGGTTCCCGAAAGAAGATGTGTCAATTGCGGGGTATAAACTACCGTTCTGGGGGCCGCTGTGGCATACCATGCAATCAAGCACAAACGCACTGCCAGTATATATTAAACTAAGATAAGCCAATAATGCCAGAATGATTATTATGACGCTTTCTCTTTTCATAGGATACACTCAATACAATTTATAAGATAAATGGGTTTCTTATTATTATCATGATTATGATATGTATATGATATATATTAACTTTAGTATCACGATCGTTCTATTGTATTATGAACAGCGGTTTCTATAAATATATGAAGTATTTGATGATATATTAACTTTAGTATCACGATCGCTCTATTGTATTATGAACAGCGGTTTCTATAACTGTATTGAAAGTTTTTGGGTTTTTTTATCGTCTTAAATTAGAAAATAAAGTACAATAACTATTTTTTTAGTATTATATTGTTTTTATTTGGTTTATTTTTATTTAAAAGGATAGAAGCTGGCAAATATAAAAAAATGTACAAAAAGAGATAGCCATTAGCTTCTCTTTCTTAAAATTGCCGCAAGTATATTTAATAACCTATGGCGTCAAATCAACCGTTGGATTGTGAATCCAATACTTTTTATTATTCTCTGGTTTGAAAAAAACCACAGAGTGCGCGGAGGACACAGAGTTATTAATTGATCCTCCGAGTAATTCCATCCTTTAAAAGCGTCACATTGAAATTAATTAAAAGACCAAGGTGTTTTCCGCTTAACTTAAGGTAAGAGAGTAGTTGTGCCTCATGAAGAGGGGTTACCGTAGTTACGGCTTTAAGTTCTATGATTACGGCATCTTCTATGAGAAGATCCAGTCTATATCCCAAATCAATTTTTATCCCATCATATATGACAGGAAGTCCAACCTGAGACAGGACTTTTAAACCTCGTTTTTCCAATTCATATTTCAAGCAAGCTTCATATGTACTTTCCAGCAATCCAGGTCCCAAGGTTCTGTGTACTTGTATTGCCGCCCCAATGATCTTTTCTGATATTTCATTCAATTCCATTTTCTCTGTGCTCTCTGCGTTCTCTGTGGTTTTAAACTATTTCATGGGCTTTGTCTTATCAATGGAATAAGAACGTATGGCGTTAATTGATTATTAAGAAAAATCTGCCATTTTGATGGTTAGTTGTCGAATTAAGGATGAATAAAAGTAAAAAAAAAGAGAGAGAAATTTGAAATAAACCACAGAGTGCGCGGAGGACTCAGAGAATAAAATACAAAACTCTGTGTTCTCTGCGTTCTCTGTGGTTTTAAACTATTTCATGGCTTTTAGCTTCTCTTTCTTAAAACTGCAGCCATCAAGCCTGCTACGGCAAGAACGAACTCTAATCCCGGCGCTTTTTTAGTGGCTGCAGGTACAGGAGTTTGCGTCTGGTTGGCTGTTACTTCAACCCCGGCAGCAGACACCACTCCTTTAACTCCTGAAATGGCAAACGGTGAGAATGCGTTGGTTTTTGCCTCATAGTACGTGAAATTCCCGTCACTGTTCTTTTTCTCAGTAGCAAGTGAGGTCCATTGTGTCCCGTCCCATCTGAGCATTGCAATATCCGATTCTTTGAAACCTTTTGATGTTATCCAGGAATTCTCAAGTTTGAATTTGATTACAGCCTCTTTTATGTTCTGCGGCACTGCAAAGCCTGATGTGCCAACCCAGATATTGACATATTTATAAACATTTCCGGGTGCATCATCTTTCACGAGTGTGGACCTGTTTTTTAGAAGCTCGACCTGGACATGTATAAGGCCGGCATTTATATTGCTAGTTATCGCTACCTCGGATACAGGCAGCTCCGGGGTCGTGAAAATAAATGACCTGGGAACATTTACGGATAAGACTTCATCTCTCGTTTCTTTCTTCACTACGTTTTCAAAGGCTTCTGCAGAAACACTGGCTCCGCCTCCTCCTGAACCTCCATTGGTGTTTCTATCTCCTCCAGCAGTACATGTATTCGTTGAAGAACTTGATATTGCCAGGTCCAGCCTGTTGTTTGTTCCTTTGCCGCCAACTGCTATCGTTTTCGCAGTCTTGCCATCTACATTGAATGTCAGGGTCTCGCCTGAAGTTACTCCTTGATCCATGCGTACTTCTACCCTGTATGAAGAATTTTGTGTGCTCGTTGTACTTGCAACTGAATTGCATGATGAATCAAGCACTGTGATCACAGCATTTTGTTTTGTGATACCATCCACGGTTACATAACCCCAGTATGAAATCACAAGCGGTTCATCGATTGCCTGTCCTATAGGGACCAAAAACAATAGTATTATTAATAAAATATTTTTTTTCATTCTCTCACTCCAAAATATATAAAATGTGTGGACTTATACAGTCCACACAGTATTTCTTATTGCGTATATCCAGTAGCCTTCTCCTGAAACTATCTCAGTCAGATCGTTGAGATTTGAAGGCATGGCAGGATCATACAATTCCCATGGGTCTGCCGGGTTGCTGGTGTTGTAATGCCAGACCACGGTTATGTTGCTTGCCACCGAAGACATTACCGAGACCGGGGATGTAACCGCTGATGCATTCTGGAGAGCCTTATTGTTCCATCCTGCGGTCAGGTTGACTGTTGATACTAATGCCTGCCCGAGAGAGGCATTTGAAGCAGCCGCATAAGCTGCAGCTTCATCAAGCAGTGTAGTCGCCTTATCCGGGTTATGTACACCCCAGCTATCGTCTGAATATACCAATCTAAGATTCCAGTATGCCCTGGCGATCTTATCCGCGCTCAGGTTCTTCACGCCTGTATAGTTCTTATATACTGCCAGTGCGCCCATAACTGTCGAGTTAGTGGAATTCCACTTCGTATGGGTAGCGGCCTGTACAGCTTCAATCCTGTCTGGAATTGTATCGAATAATACTCCATTATGACAGCCTCCGCATCTTGAAGTATTCTGAAGACCGGTTTGATTCACTGTGAAGCTATGTCCTGTTATCTTATCGGTATCGGCCACTAATCCTGTGGCATTTGTCTTGTTGACATACATGTGGCAATCAATACATTCGAAGTCCTGGCCTGACTGCTTCGGGGAAGTAAGGAAAAGATCCTTTGCTGGCCAGCCGTGCGGTGAAACTGGATAAACTGTGGCGCTGGTGCTGGTAGCATCCGTTCCATTCCAGCCAGGCCCTGCCCGATATATTCTGGGATTATCATTCGAATGGCAGTTGCCGCACAGTTCCGTGGTATTTGCCATCAGCGTGTAGTTAGCTTTGTATCTTCCGCTTGAATAACTCGCATCCCTGTTATACCAGCTATATTTCAGACCTGATTCGTTGATCGAGTCACCCATATCATGGATATTATGACAAACTCCGCATGTTATACCCCTGAAATCTGATACGTTTCTGACTATATACGAAGGGTTCCATTCAAATGGTGAATGGCATTTCATGCATTCGCTGTTATTGCGATTGGGGGCGCCGGAGCTGCTGCTATAGCCGGTCTGGTTTGCAAAGTAGGAATCATTTTTGTAAAATTGGGTTTTGTTATGCCTGCTTGCAGCCCATTCAGTTTCTATGGGAACTATTGAAATATTGCTTAAATTCAGGTTCTCCGCGCTTGTCACATGGCAATTCGTACCCTTTGAACAGGTATACTGCGGGTAGTTCGTTGCATTTTCCGCATCGAAGGTATGCTCCGTCTTGCCGCCTGCATTGGCCATGTGGCAGTCAACGCATGTTGCAGTTTCGCTGCTGTTAGTTACATTATTCCTGCCATGGCTAAGGTTCACGCCTGCTATATGTTCCAATCCATGCCTGTAGTGGCACTTTGAGCACAGGACTTCAGATTCGGGACGGCCTGCCAGGTTAATGCCTGTAGTACCATAGCTGTCATCTATTACCTGGGTATTATAGATTTTTGACGTGCTTCCAAGGAATGGGTATAACACGGTGACAAGGCTCAGGTTATCAAATATATCATTCCCTGCCACCAGTGAAGCATTCGTACCTGTGAACACGCTGGTATTACTGAACTTGCTGACATTGCTCGCAGTCCCGTTAAAGAAGCTTAACTTCACATCTTCAACAGTAGCATAGCTGATATTGTTGAAACCATTTGGCGCGAGAAGACCTGCGTACTTATCATTCGTTGTACTGTGGGGATTGTGGCATACTGAACATGTTACATTTGCAGCAGTACCTTCTGACGCCGGAGATCCTATATACCTGTTATACGGCGAATGGCACTGGGTACAGCTGGGGTTAGTGGATTCTTCAGCAGGGCCCAGTGCATGTTTGTTCGTCATTGCAAGTCCCTGTCTGCTGGCGCCATAATGGCATCTCATACAATCCTCGCCCTTGGTGTATACGGTCACGTTATGACCGTTGCCGCCTGGCCCATGACAGTTCTCGCATGTAATCCCTTCTTCGGCCCATGTTCCGATTATTCCGGATAAATTGCTCTGGTTGCCGCCAGTTGCATTATAGCCTGTGTTATGGCAGCCTCCGCATGAGTATTGGGGTCTATTTTCCGGATCAGTTGTGTTATAAGGCGTAAAATTCCCCGTTACAACATCATATTTCCTGAATAAATATCCTGTCGCATTAAGGTATCTAAAAGAGGTTTTACCTACTATCATATATGATACGTTCGTGGTAGTCCAGTTCAACCCGTCAGGAAGACTGAGGTTCATCACTGCACCTGAAGTATTCTTGGTCAACATGACGCGGTGCAATGTGTTTGTCCAGTTATCGTACTTTGCCTTGTGGCAGTCTTTGCATACCGAAGAATTCAGGTATGTGGCAGTGCCATTTCTAAGAGAGAAATTCATAACCTCCCCACTGCTATGTGTTGAGACATCTACATGACATTTATCGCAATACAACGTATTATTCGCTGTTACATTGTAAGCGATCGAAGTTGCATTATAACGATGCGTTTCGTTGTAGAAAGTTGTCATCGCAGACGTTATAGATGGATGACACCCAGGACCACAGTTCAATCCAAAGGATCCACTCGGGTTTGCGCTTCCCGTTCCTGCCAGCGCCAGCAATATTATCAAAATTCCTATACCTATTAATATTCCTTTTCTCATAATTTTAGCCTCCTTCATTTCATTTAATCTCCTTTTTAGCTAGCATGATTTCATGACAATAAAATAAGGGGCATAAAGCCCCTGGATTCTTACTCATTCTTCTTCACCACCAGGAAGTAGTATGCTATAGCCCCGATGATCACAAGGATTATCAATCCGATGATGATCTCTGTCGATAAACCTCCTTCACCTCCCGTACCCGGTTTTCCTGTTGGTCCGGGTGTCGGTGTTCCGGCCGGTGTGGATGTTACTGTGGGGATTGCCTGGCCACTTGACTTTGCAACTATTGCAAATGGTGAGAAGGAATTTGTCCTGCCCTCAAAGATCGAGTAGGTGCCATCCTTTGACACGAACGTTGTCTCAAGCTGAACCCAGTTGCTTCCGTCCCATTTCTCAAGGACTATTGCGCTATTTTGAACGCGGTTCTCACTCATCCAGGAGTTCTCAATCCTGAATTTGATGAGAGCATCCTTGATGTTCTTCGGAGTTGCAAAGCCCGCAGTCCCGACCCAGATATTGGCGTTCTTATACAC
Organism: Candidatus Methanoperedens sp.; assembly: GCA_012026795.1. Lineage (NCBI taxonomy): Archaea > Methanobacteriati > Methanobacteriota > Methanomicrobia > Methanosarcinales > Candidatus Methanoperedentaceae > Candidatus Methanoperedens > Candidatus Methanoperedens sp. The sequence goes on along the minus strand of VEPM01000001.1, from coordinate 176,534 downwards.
AAGTCCCTCAGGCGGGAAGCTCACAAGTGTCGAGGTATTCTTCAATACTTCTACTGATGTGGTGATGATCCCCAGGGTGGTGTTGCCTGTTATATTGACGTACATTATGGGGTTCTTTTTATCAGTGAACCTGTAGGCGGTAAGAGCATCCTTTGATATCTGCATATCATATTTCTCGACCACTTCGATATTTGATGTATTTTCATTGGACCTTCCTCCGCCGCCACCTCCGCCACCGCCTCCACCGCCGCCTCCATCGCAATTACTACACGGTGTGGTTGCTGGTGTTCCAAGCAATGCGAAGGTACTGAAGTGGTTGGGTGTTGCTTCAAGATACCATCTGCCGCTTTCATTACCGCTTGCAGTTGTTGTCAAAGCCTGCCATGCCGGCGTTGCTGCTGTCGTATTGTAATAATATATCTTGACACTTGAATAATTTGCCGGATTGACGTCCAGATATAATCTCAGGGTATGGTTCGTGACATTCGATGTATCATTGCTCCGGATGACCAGGTAGTTCCCGATTTTACCTGAACCCAGTCCGACACCATCAGGACTTATGAATGTTTCCGAGATGTTTATGGCCATACTCCTGTTGGCAGTGACATTCATACTGATGTTCCTGGAAACTCCCTGGGTGGCATTTATGCGAGTAGATATGTTTGCTTGAACAGGTATGTCTCCACTCTGCTCAATAACCAGCTGGGAAATACGGACAGCTTCGTAAACCTTCGTGAAGTTTATTGTCTGGTAGGTTACCCAGCCGGTTGTTGTTGCTGAGATCATACCTTCAAAGTCATAAGCTGCCTGTCCTGTGATTGTCACGCCTCCGATTGTTATATTGTCCAGGCTTGCAACATTTGTTATCGAACTTTCACCGCTCACAGTCACATCGGTCAATGTCGAGTTGGTAACTGTTGCATCTATCAATGTGGAATTCGTGATCGATGCATTACCACCTATAGTTGAACCGGTAAGATTCGAACTATCAACAGTTGCACTTCCAATTATGGAGTTGTCTATGTAGGAATCAACGTAAGTGCCTTTGATAATCGAGCCATCGGTGATTACTGTACCCTGGCCTGTTATGGTTGAATCCGTTATTAACGTCGAATTGCCTGAGATGGTTGCATTGTCCTGTACAGTTGCATTTATCAGTGTTGCGTTTGCAACTGTTGAATTGTCAACCCTCGTATTTTCCAGGTATGCGCCGCCTGTGACATTTGAATTGTTGACTGTACTGTTGATTGTGGTGTTAGCTACACTTGAATCCCTCATGATCGCATTCAGTGTGATGCTTGCGGTCTTTGACTGTGTACCATTGCTGATGGTTACTGTGACAGGCCAGCCTCCAAGGTTGCTGTTGTTCACTTCCACAATCACATTTCCTGTGGATGTGGTGGTATTAAGCAGCAGCGGAGATGGTGTTGTAATGTTTGTCGCTATCGTGATATTTGTAACCGATGTTGTTACATTGAACGTTGCATTGTCACCTTTATTAGCCACTGTCAGGTTGAAGGTTACATTCTGTCCTCTATCTGCCGATCCCACTGTCCTGTTTGCTGTTACTGTGACCGTATTGGGGGAAAGCAAAATGGCAGCCACTGATGTGCTGGTATTTGCATAAACAATCTTACCTGTTGTAGTAGTATTGCTTATGTATCCTGACTTTGTAACACTTATATTGTATGTTCCAGGGAAAACCGGAGCTGAATATGACCCCAATGAGTTGGTTGTCGTGGTTACCGACAGGCCAAGCGTGGCATTTGTGATGGTAACCGTAGCGACGTCTATTCCAAGGCCCGTAGTTGCTTTAAGAACGCTGCCGATTATGGTTCCGTTGTAGAGCGACAGGTCCTGCCTGTTGTTCGTCCCATTATTGTTGATGGTTCTACTGTACACGGATATATTGTTCACATTGAAAGTTATGGTTTCACCTGAAACTACACCCTCATCAGCGGTTGTATAGAGATCGTCCCATGGCACTGATACCTGGTATGTACCATTAGAGAAGCTGGTCGTATTTGCAACTTCTGTACCGTTTGATCCGTGTACACTAATATAAGCTGAGCTTAAAACCTGATTAATGACGACATATCCCCAGTAAGAGACAGCAATATCAGGGGCGCTTAGAGTCACAGACGTCGTGGTATTGACGGAAGCAAACTTACTACTGTTACCGTTCGAGGTCGCAGTCACATTTATGTGGAATACTCCCTGCGTTGTATTTGTCACATTGAGCAGGAATATTCTTGATGCTCCTGCTGCAAGGTCGTTGACTGAAGTAATATTTGTGGCATTCACCGAGGCCGTAGTATCCCCATCTAATACCAGCGTATATGTGTCTACCATATTTCCTGTATTTGTCAGGTTAAGAGTATAGGTCGCATTTACGTTGGGCCTGACTGAAGCTGAAGCCGACACCGGACTAACTGTGAGGCTGACATTTCTTTCAGGTGCCGCAGTAATGGTCGTTGTAGTATTGATATAACCTGCTTTAGTCGAATCGTTTAACGATCGTGCAGTAACATTGACATAAGCAGTTCCTGTTGAGGCATTTGTCACATTCAGAAGCAATGTCCGTGTCTCCATTGATCCTAAAGTAATATCTCCGCTAACATTCAGGACTGCTGTGGATGCATTGGTCGGATCTATGGTCAGGTTGTATGTATCGGTAGCAGTTCCGTTATTTTGCAGGAGAAGTGTATATGTATTATTTACTGTTGCATTGGTTGTCCCTGTTACACCACCTGAAACTGACAGGTTAACGCCGTAAGTTGCAACCGTATAATTCAACGTAACAGTTAATCCGTTACTTGTTGTAACGTTAATCGTCTTAATTCCTGCCGATCCCGGCAATGTGATGTTGCTGATATTGATATATTGGGTCACACCAGCACTGGCATTAACCGGGTCAGCGCTTGATGATACATTCACGAAGAGCGGACCGGTGGTATTTCCCCATCCTGACGGACCTGCTGAACCATTGATAGTTAAATTAACTGAAGCCGCACCTGCATTAAAGTCGCTGGGGAACGTGATGTTGTACCATGAAGTAGTATTCGCGGTATCATTCATGGTGAAATACATGGTTACGTTTCTCCCTGCGATGCCTGTGCTGTTTGTAAGATTCGCAGTGAAATTTCCCGCAGTTCCCGAAACAGCAGGTCCTACTCCTGAGAAGTGAGGTATGGTGAGCCAGACCATTCTCCTTGTTATATCCAGATAACATGGTGATGTTATACTGGTAGTGCAAGGCATGCCTGTGGTGCTATTAAACCAGGTTGTATTGAAAGCGCTATAATCTGACGGAATCTGAGATGTATCATTTACACTCATATTCCATGCTTCGTTCCAGTTATTATCATACAGTTTCCCGAGTTTAACCGAAACATTGTTCGGATTTACACTACCAAGAGGAATACCTATGAGAACCTCATCATATATCTCAGGTCCCATGCTTCCAAACCGCCATACCTGTTCTAATAGTGTCCCATTCTGGGATGTTCGATTTGCACTGGGATCAAACACTGCATCCGGCGGTCCTGATGCCAGCATATCAACATTCTTGTAATGCACTGTGATGTTATTGCTGACAAGCTTCATCCTCATGCTTATTTTGCCGCCGCCGATAACTACCTTGAACGGGTTAAAATCAGCCATGTTCCTTTCGCCGCCGGCGTCATTGAATAAATTGCAGCCTGGTGCAGGCTGTGGAACATCACACTGTGGATTGCTTTTCAGCATCTTTATCTTAATATCCGGTGGCGGTCCGCTGCGATTTATTGCCCCTGGTTCAAATGATGTAAGATTAATAACTACAGGCTCAGGCGTCAATTGGGCTGCTGTCTTTGAAGTCTTAAGAGGCGCAAAATCCTGTGTGAATATATTTATCTTGTTTATATCCGCGTTGATTACAGGAATGCTGAATGAACCATTAGAGCCCTGCGAAGCATCTGTCATCCAGTTAAAAGTTGAGCCGTTATAAGCAGAGTAATTAATCTTCACCTCAATGTGCGCAAAACCGGTTATATTTGCCTGTGAAGTTTCATTCTTCAACTGGAAGGATAACTTTTTGGTCGTCACATTGGTTATACCCGGCGGCCCTCCTGGTCCTCCACTTGCGTTATTCAAACTAATGGTTGTTGGAGTACCCAGAAGTGTCTCCAGTGTGAAGTTAAAGTTGGTTACTGTTGTATTCGAGTAGTTCAGGGATATATTTCTAAACGCCCCATAATAACCTGTAGCGTTATATGCCGTTGCAAACAACAATATGTTTGCTGTCATTTTCGCCCCGGGCAGTGTTATATTATAAGTACCATTTGTGGGGTCATAAATATCACTCGTGCAATTTGTCGGACCCGGACCCGCGCAATCCCATGCGCTCATGTTATAAGGCATCGGATGATCCTGAAATACCATGCTTCCAGGTTCCATCAGGTAAGCTATTATTTTTAGATCCGTGAAGTTAGATGAACCACTGGATAAATTTGCATAACCGGTGACTCTTCTTAATAAGTTGGAGGTGTTAAAGGAAATATTTGCATAATTATTCGTATATGTTGTGAGGTTATTCAGGTCATAGCTTACAGGAAAACTCTGGTTCGGATATATCATGATAGAATAATTCCTGTTTGCAGGAACATAGACCAGAGCATTTGGTACTTCGCTATTAAAGTTTGAAGCTATTGGATACCCAAGTTTTGTGTCCTTTATTTGATACCTGAAAGTTGTAGCGTCACCGGTCACATTTACTGCTGTAATATTTATTGTGCCGCCGGGTCTTAGATAAAAATCGATCGGAGAGCCCATAGTAAGTTGGTTTATTTGTTGATATGGAAACTCTGGCAATGACTGACCGATATAGTCAAGGGTATTACTTGTTTCATTAAAATGCCTCAGCACTATTTTATAAAAGTAAGGTGGGAAACCAACGCTATCTATAACACCACTGACATTAAAATATCCTGATGCATTACTCAAATTAGAGTAAGTTGTGTTTAATTGAGGACCCTGTTGACCAAATGTGTAAACCTCTATACTTACATTAGTACCGTTCAGAGCGCCTTTTGTTTCATTATAAGTATATCCTTGAAAATTAAAAGCGCTCGCTGTCCCTGCTATAAACCCTAAAAACAGCAGTGTGGTCACAACAATTCTTAAAAAATCTAACATTTTACCCTCAGTTCTTTTCATTAATACCATTTCCTCCGTATTATTAAATAACACCATAATTATAAATTTCGTGGGCTACCCACAAAATTTACATTTGGATTATCATGGTTATGATGATATATATACTTTCTTAAGCAAGATAAAAATTTTATAATGTGACCAAAATTTGAATTTCACTTGGTTTTCACACCGATTCGATGAACATAATTGGTTCTGAGTGAGTGTTCAGATGCATTTTTGGACAGGATTACAGGATTTACAGGATGGAAATTAATCCGGCCCATCCTGTAAATCCTGTCCAGAATAAATATTCAGACATGCTCTTAGTGAAACGAGAAACTTGACATTTGACAGTTGCAATGATTTACGGCAAAAAATTCTGTGAAATTGTTTGTTTCGAGAAGTGTTGTTTAAAATCTAAAATATTACCAGTTTCGAAAGACTAAATTATTTGATAAACGTACCATTGCGGTATTCCTCAAAAGCTATATACAGTTCTTTCTGTGTATTCATAACAATAGGTCCGGCCCATGCTACAGGCTCGCCAATAGGTTTTCCGGATACAAGGAGGAAACGCAGACTTTTATTACCTGCTGTAATTTTCACATTATCCCCATCCTTGAAAATTACCAGATGTTCGATGCCGACTGGTTTTTTCTTATCCTCATCAAAAAAACCGCTTCCTTCGATCACATAAGCAAATGCTCTGTACCCTTTCTTGATACCATGTTCAAATTCCGCACCCGGAGCAATCGTAATATCAAGATACTCAGGATCGACCACAATATCCCGTACTGGTCCTTTTGTATTCCCGAATTCCCCGCAAATTATTCTCACAATAACGTTCTTATCTGTCGTGACTTCCGGTATCTGTGATTTTTTTACTTCCCTGTACCTTGGTTTCATCATTTTATGAGTGGATGGAAGATTCACCCATAACTGGAAACCCCACATATGCCCATTATCTCCCTTTGGCATTTCCTGGTGGGTTATTCCGCTTCCCGCAGTCATCCATTGCACATCGCCTGGCAGGATCACACCTTCATTTCCCATGCTGTCACCATGTTCCACCCTGCCTTGCAGCATATAGGTCACTGTTTCAATACCGCGATGCGGATGCCAGGGAAATCCTGCAATATAATCAGCGGGGTTGTCCGAATGGAAATCATCAAGAAGCAGGAAAGGGTCCAATAAAGGCACTTCATTGAAACCAAATGCCCTTTTAAGATGAACTCCTGCGCCTTCCAGTGTTGGTTTGCCTTCCAATATGTTTTCAATCTTCCGGTTCATTTTATTGTCACTCCTTTTCTACAGGTTATACTTAGTGCCAAAGCTTATCTTTTTTGCCCCTGCCATGCTTTTGTTTCACATTTTCCAGGGCTTAACTGCTGATATTGAAGTTGCTTTTGCTGGAATTAGCATACGCCGGATTACTCTTGCTGGTAATCCTGATCTTATAGTCATTTCCTGCGGGCTGGGTTGCTGGTATTATCCAGCTATGGGAACCGTCATTCAGGGTGCTTGCCACAATCGTTCTGCTCAGAGTACCTGACTTCAGGAGTTCGATCTTTACATACGATCCAGGATTGCCTGCATTATTCCAGCTTATGGTCTGAGCAGTGCCTCTGGTCCAGTTCTCGCCGCCTTTAGGAGAGTTAACTGTAATCCCTGTAACAGCTTTAAATTTTAACGGCAGGTAGTCATTATTGTTACTACCTGGTGAATATTTTAAATTGCATAATCCATCATTATTACTATCCGGACAGACCTGGCTGAACCCTGTACCGCCTGGATTTCCCCAGAAGTTCCCACCTATATATGATCCGCCAATTATATTCTTACCTGATTTCTTAGTGATATTCCAGATGTTATTGTTCGTTCCCCTGAAAAGCAAATTATTAATATTATTGAAATAGTTGTTATAGATAGTGTTTTTATTGGAAGAAGAGAACTCTATCCCGTAATTATTTGAAATAAAAGTGTTATTTGTTAATATATTACTATCAGAAGAATATATTGACACTCCTTTTTCAGAATAATCATATATATTATTGTTTGAAAATTCGCTATCCTGTATAATATTATTCGCAGAATTTCTCAGGAAAACGCCCCATCCGCTTTCTTTAACTGTGATATTTTGAATCCGGGAGTTGATTGTTGACAGGAAATATACTCCTTTATCCATATTATGCATTTCCAGGTCCCTGACAGTCACATTATTACATAAAATACAGAAGAAAGTGCCTGCCTTCGTTGAACCATCATAGATAGTGTTTTTTCCATATTTGATGTAATAAATAGGTCTTCCATTAGCGAGATTCGAAGTATCTATATTATTACCATCAAAATAAGATTGCAGATCCCCGCCTACTCCAAAGTTAAAACTGTTATTCTCCATTATGTTATTGGAAGCCGTGGTGTTAAACGCATATAAGAAAAATATGCCGGACCTGCTGTTATTGACTTTATTGCTGCTGATAGTATTATTATTCGAATTTTCATAAACATTAATCCCGATGTTAGTACTATTCGAGATATTGTTGCCTGTTACGTTGTTAATGCTTGAAGATTTCAGGAGTATTCCGTTGCTATTCGAATTTGCAGAGTTGTTTATTATTATTCCATCTTTGGAATTTATATAATAAATACCATTAGACCAGTCTGTAACCCTGATATTTTTTACCGTAACATTTGTAATAATTTTTGAAGAGTTATAAACATAGATCCCGGAGGTCCCTTCTGCATCTATGCCATCTATAGTATGGCCTGCCCCGTCAAGGACTACATTACTTGCGGTTATGCTAATGCAATTTGAAGCACCGCTGCTAAGTATGCTATTATTGAGTGTAAATTCCCCGGACGACGAAATTATTGTGCAGGATGTAATATTTCTTGGCAGGGACTTATATGCAAGCGGCAGATAATCTGTATTGTTCGCATCAAGAACATAGGGCAAGTCACAAATCCCGTCTTTATCAATATCATTACATGTCCGGCCAAAACCCTTACCCGATGGATTTGCCCAGAAGTTCCCGCCGAGATTGTTGCCGCCGATGATATTGGTGCCTGGTCGCCCGGTAATGTTCCATATGTTTACGTTTGAACCATAGGATTGGACATCATTATTATTGATGAATATGTTGTCGTATATTGTATTGTTGCTGGATAAGTCAAGAGAAAGCCCATAGTTGCTGTCCGATAAAATATTGCGGCTAAGTGTATTGCTTGTAGAACCGGTAAGATAAATCCCGGAGGAGGAAACGCCTGAACCACCTGAGCCGCAATTTATGTACTCATCGTACCCCGCTGCTCCGCCAGTGCCTCCTGTGGTATAATTGACAGTGTTTCCTATGATAATGTTATTTGTTGAATATGAAATATATATACCTGCTGTGATACCCCCATTGCCGCCTGAACCACAATAAATTCCACCGTTTCCTCCCATCCCTCCTGTCAAATTGCCTATAATATTACTTTTGAGGTTGTTGTTTGAGGAACCGGAGAGGTAGATACCTGAAGATATCCCTCCATTGCTACCAGGGCCACCGCCGTGTTCAACATCAATTCCGCCGTTTCCTCCACCCCCTCCTTTTATGTTGTTGATGCTGTTGCCTTTGACAATATTGTTTTGAGAACCCATAAGAGAGGTACCTGAGGAAAAACCACCACTGCCGCCGGAACTACCATATCCTCCGGTTCCCCCGGCCCCTCCTGATATGTAGCTGACCATATTCCCGGTGAGGGAATTATCTGGAGAATCGGAGACATATATGCCTGAGGAAATACCTCCGGAACCCCCGTTCCCGCCGCCATAAGCCCGATAATCTATTAAATACCAGCCTCCTTCCCCTCCCTCTCCTCCGGATATACTGCTTATTATATTTCCTGCAAGAGCGTTGTTTGTGGAATTAGAAAGATAGACACCTGATGATAGACCGCCAGAGCCGCCATCACCAGAGTCCGTACCAGTTCCTCCCGTTCCCCCAACAATATTGCTAATCGTATTGCCTGTCAGGATGTTTTTTGTAGAACCGGACAGATAAATGCCGGAGGAGGGACCACCGGCTCCCCCTGAACCATAAGATCCACCTGCTCCTCCTATTCCCCCTGTAATATTGCTGAGAGTATTGCCTGAGATAGTGTTGTTAATATACCTTGATATATAGATTCCGGAAGAAAGACCTCCATTTCCACCCACTCCGGAATCGTCCTTATTATCTGTTCCATTTATGCCATGCATATTTGTTATAACATTATTTGAAATCACATTGTCGCTTGAATTTACATATATCCCATTTGAACCGTTCTGTATCCTGAACCCTTCGATAATCACTCCTTTACCTTCCACTTCTACGACATTCCCTTTGCCATTCCCCCGGATTATAGTAGTCAGATTACTCTCCCCGCGCAGGATTAGCTGCCTTGTAATAATTATATTCTCCCAATAAATACCCCGGTCTACAAGTATCTCATCTCCGGGACTGGCAGCATCAATAGCAGCCTGAATACTGGAATAATTTATTCCCTTGTTGATGTTATGTGTAAGACCGGTGCTGAATTGCCAGCTAAACGAGGATTGCAGATTATTACCTGCTATGTCCTTAGCGCCTGTTCCCACTGTAACTGTGTAGATTGTGCTATTGATAAGAATTGGATCAGGAGTAAATATCATGGTATTTCCGTTCCAGCTAAAGCTCCCTGTGGTTACTGGAGATATTGAGATAGCAGATTGAGCAGATACCCTGTTCATCGCTTCACTAAAAGTTACGTTTATTTTAGTATTTGCCAGGCCATTTTCTTCGGATGGCGTATTCCTTATAACCATCGGAGGGGTGTTATCAACACCGATCTTCTCCAATCGAACGTCATCGATGTAATATATATCCCCTGATTCTACAAATGGGGCAAGCCAGAAAATTAAACGTCCGTCATATACTGTGTTTGTTAAATCTGGCGCAGTAAACTCAGTTGTGAATCTTTCCCAGCCCGTACCAATATCGAAATTCTGGTTTAAACCATAGTCCGTGTATGGTGGGACATGCTGATATAATCGCATCACCAGGTCATGTCCCGTCGTTGAACTAGCTGCAAAGCTCAGTCGATAAATTCCTTTTGGTTCAAGTACCACATTTGTCTGATATAATTGTATGTTGGTGCCATTTTCGCCGGGTGCAAGCCTGGCAGCTTTTGTTCCCTCATAACCGGGGGATACAACTGAGAATTTCCCGGTTCCGGTCGGAAAGAATGACCACGATAGTGTTCCTGATTCAAACCCCGGATTTTTAATGAGATTAACCTGGGGAGGGGCAATAGTAATGGCTTTATGAATATTCAAACGTCCTCCGCTCACGGTCTTTCCATTCAGGGAGGGGAGAGTATCGACGCTATTCATTAAAATATTCTTGATTTGATAATGTGTTAGTGTCGGGTTGAATGCTTTTAATAGAGCAGCCGCTCCTGAGACATAGGGTGCGGCCATTGAAGTTCCACTATATGAATCATATCCATTGCCTGGTACCGGACTGAGAATACCAACACCTGGCGCCCCGATATCGACGGTCATATTTCCATAATTCGAAAAATCGGCGATACTATCATTGTGATCCGTTGCCGCTACTGAGATGATATTGGCAACATCAAATCCTGCAGGATAAACCGGAGAATCGTCTGTATTTGCTGCATAATTTCCCGCTGATGCCACAAAAAGGATCCCGGCATTATCTGCAGCTTTGATAGCAGCTTCTAATGCTGATGAGTAATCTGCTCCTCCCCAGCTGTTGCTCATTATATCAGCACCCATCAGGGTTGCATAATTTATTGCATCGATTGCATCTGATACATAGCCATCACCCTCATCATTCAGGAATTTCACAGCCATAATACTGACATTCCATGATACACCTGCCACACCTTTGCCATTGTTCCCGACTCCTCCTATGATCCCTGAGACATGTGTTCCATGATAATTTCCATCCATGGGGTTATTATCATCATATGCAAAGTCCCATCCATAATAATCATCCACGAAACCATTATGATCATCGTCAATTCCATTACCCGGTATCTCCCCCGGGTTTGTCCACATATTCCCTGCAAGATCCTCGTGGGTATAATCGACACCTGTGTCAATTACAGCTACAATAACTCCCCTGGATCCGGTGGAGATGTTCCATGCTTCAGGTGCATCTATATCTGCATCAGGTGTGCCTCCGGTCTGGCCTGTATTATCCAGGCCCCAGAGTTGATCAAATTCAGGAGCATCTGGTCTTTTTAACGCCTTTACTATATAATTTGGCTCCGCACTCTCGAATTTATCAGATATGAAGAGCGCTTTAATAGTAGTTTCAATTTTCGACTCATCGACTCGAATCAGATGATATCCAATTTCAGGATAACTCTTTATTAGCGTGATGTTCTGCGACTTGTAGTAGTCTTTAAAATCATTTGTTGATAATTTGTTGGTATACTTTACGAGCAGTTCCCCTGGTTTACGTTCATATTTCTTACTATATTTCATGCTCACAGGACTCGCCGTATTACTGAAATTCTGTGAAATTGCAATTGAAGGATCATGCGAGGAATTAAGGATTATAGGAGGCTCCAGGGCCACAGATGGATTAACGAGAACTACCACAACTGCTGCCAATGCAAGCATTGTTATTCCACCCGTGATCCCCGGGGCGTACCCTCTCAAAATGTGACTATTAAAGACCATATTACCACCTATCCGTTGAAATGGAGGCTCCCCGCATCTCTTAAATGAAGAAGCCAGCAGGTTTTGATGCTATGATTCTATATAAAATTATTGATTTAATTTTTTAATTAAAATAAAATGAGCATAATAATGATATATATGACTATAGCAGTTTGCATAAGCGATTAGAAAAAACAAGAATATACAGTCATTTAAAAAAGAGGTGCAAGTTGTATTGATATTATAATGGCAGATTAAGTTCATATTCCGAAGAATATGGCACAATGAGTACACATCATACAGATCATGACGCAACAGGTTCATAGCCGCTAAATCCGCAATCAAATATTCTTTTAACATTGTCATTATAAAAGGATATATGAGTGTGGTTTTGTATGGATAATCGAATAAAATACATCGCAGCCCTTTTCCTTGGGGGTGTCTCTATGGTATCGTCATATTATTATCCGGCTGAAACATTCCTTGCCTTTACCGCAGGATGGTTGTTCGTTATCCCGGCTGCATTCATTGCATATATGGTCTATGGTTATGCTGCCTATATGAGCGACAGGAAGCACAGGATACAGGTGACCGTAAAACCCTCGGAAGCAATGAAAGCCGTTGTGCGCCGTGAAATGGACTTAAAGAGAGAAAAGGAAAAAATCCTTTATGAAGAGTCCGGTAAAAATAATTGACATGATCATTTTATTGTCCTTTTATTACTTCATCGGCACATTTAAACCCTGCTATGATCGATCCATTCATGCTCCTCTCAGGATAATTCGCTTCCGAGAACATACCTGCAAGATAAAGCCCTTTGATATTCGTCCTATAAGGAAGTACTTTCTTCCCATACCCGACTTCATAAACAGGCGCAGTATCCATATCCCTTCTAAGTCGCCACCACTTTACTTTTTCCCTGGACCCGGAAAATAGCTTTTCAAGACCTTTCAGATATAGTTCAATGACCTCTTTATCTTTTAAACTCCACAGAGGACTATCCGGGTTCTGGAAGTATGAAGTAACATATACAAGATGTTCGCCATAATCAGATAACGGAATAAAATTAGTATGCTCGATCACTGCACCAAAAGGAACATTCTCCTTGATATTAAGCCAATATACTTCATCCATGAGCTTTTCCTTTAAACCGAAAAGTGCGCAGGCCGTCCCCTGATAACTTATGTCCAGGTCAAATCCGGGAAGCTGAGGATCAATTATTTTTTTAAGAACATGAGGGGCTACAGTTGAAATAATCCTATCGCATTCGATGATTTTTCCATCTGCAACGACGCTCCTTACACAACCATCTCTTATCTCAATATCCGATACGCTCCCATTGATTATTTTGCCACCTTTTTCCCGAATGGCATCAGCCATTGATTCGACAATAGCATAAAAACCCCCGCGCATGTATCCAAGCTTTTCGCCTTTTGCGCCTCTGTTCGAGCGGATCTGCACCCGTCCAAGCAGCCAGGCAGCAGATACTTTTTCCTTATTATCCCCGAATTTACTTGATAACAGCGGCTCGAAAAAATTATTATATACTGATTCGCCTGCTGTGTCCATGATCCATTTTTTTGCTGTGATATCATCAAAAGCAGTCCTGTCCTTTATGGTCCTGGCTTTAAGGACAAGCAATGTCAATCTTATGACATCCATGAAAGGCAGGGCCTTTAGAATCTCAAATGGCGTATTCATGGGATAAATTTTCCCGTTAAAAAAATATCCGGTAGTCCCGCGCAGCCATTCAAGCTTATTGCCGATTCCCAGCTCGTCAATAATGGCTATGAGTTCCTTATCGCTTGCAAATATATGGTGATAATATTTTTCAATATGATAATGGTAAAATTCCGTGCCTTTTACAGTATAGCTTGAAGCCATGCCTCCGAGTTCAGGTTCTTTCTCGATGATAACTACTTCATCTTTTCCTGCAAGCCTGTATGCAGCAGCAAGACCTGCAAGTCCTCCTCCGATAATTACGGTTTTCAGCTTTGGTGAGAATTGGGTAGTCATTGTAAAATAATTCCGGTGAAAAGGCGGTTGGTGAATCGGTGGGAATTATCCGCTTAGTCCTGCCCAAACCAATATAGCACCTATAATAATACCTACAACAATCTGTATGGAAAAATCACTCCATTTTCTTTTCCGCTCTTTGTTTGCATACTCTATCAACGATGGTTTGGCTATAACTATTTGTTTAAATATTTCTTGTAGTTTAATAACATTTTTAAAATACTCACTAAATAAGTCTGGAGATGGTTGTGCTATGTCTTTATTATTTCTTAATTTGATTATATCTGCTGTCATAGATTCAATCGAGGGTCGCATTTCAGAGTAATAATTTGGGATTGAAGCTTGTATTGCAGAAGGTGAAAAATCTGATACTTCTTTATTAATTTTATCTCTCAAAATAATTGTGGCAAAATCTAATGTATCATATCCTGCCCTAAATACATGCCCCAATACTTTATCTAAGCTTGTTTGTATATATCCATTCCCCCTCCCTTCCTTCAATTCAAGCTTTACGGCAAAAACACGCATTAAGTGGTCAAAAGCATCTCTTAATTCCTTCACTATATGGAGGTTAGTTTTAAACTCTTCTTGGTTCTCCTCACAAAAAATTATCAATTCTTTAACTTTGCCATACAATTCTGTAATATATTTGAGATTTCTTTCTTCAGTTTCTGAGAACATGTGTGCGCCGTTTTCCATGTAAGATGAAATTAAAAAAGGTGGACTATGGCAATTTTTTAGATAAAACTGCATTACGCCAACAATCATATTCATTGTTAGAGAAAAATAGCCCCATGGACATCCTCATAGAACCCCTATATCTATATGAAAACCTTTTTGTTTTTTCCCTATCAACAATAATATCTCCAAAGTCCTTATCCCATATATCATTTGTTTCCTTAGCCACGTTCCTTCCTCCTATTCACTCCCTAAACCAAGATTTCGCACATCTGTGGGTTGTAACCATTTAGCGAAATTGCTTGATACAGTAGGCACAATTTTAATTAGGTACTGCTTGGTTTTTGCCATATCATCAACACCAATATATCTACTTGTGCCGTTACCTTACATGCCTTGTATATATAGGTTACTATATTACTATATTATACATCCAGATATATAAAGATAACAGGGTATGTTTCCACTGCATCAAGTGGAAAATTAACCACCCTATATCAATTTATTATAAAATCCCTGAAACTATTAAAGTTTTCTCTGCTTACTATTTATAAACTATGTGATTTTTGGATAGGGGATCGGAATGATAAATTTCCCACCCTTTTCCCTGTAAGCTGTCTGCTGCTTTAATATCTCATCTGCAAAATTCCATGCAAGAAGCAGGACATAATCCGGCATGTCCTGTACAAGCTTTTCCGGCGGTACAATCAGGAGATGGTTTCCACCCATATAGCGACCCTGTTTGAATTTGTTCAAGTCAATTATATAATCCAGTTGATCCTTCCCCAATCCGCAATAACTGAGGAATGTTGCAGCCTTTGCGGCTGCCCCATAAGCTACTATCCTGTTTCCTTTCTGTTTCAGATCATGTAAAAGCTCTACAAGGGAATCCTTCATTTCATGTGCTTTATCTGCAAAATCCAGGAAATAATCGATCTGGTCGACCCCTTTATTTGACTCTTCTTCCATCAGTGACCTTACAGACTCACTCACGTTTTCATGGTGTTCTACAAAC
Source organism: Candidatus Methanoperedens sp. (assembly GCA_012026795.1). NCBI lineage: Archaea > Methanobacteriati > Methanobacteriota > Methanomicrobia > Methanosarcinales > Candidatus Methanoperedentaceae > Candidatus Methanoperedens > Candidatus Methanoperedens sp. The sequence continues at coordinate 160,956 of VEPM01000001.1, read as the reverse complement.
AAACGCAATGATCCGCCGTAGGTAGGAATACGTTCAACTTCATTCAGGAAAAGACCATGCTTCCTGAAAAGGTTATCCAGTGCGGTAACTGAAAAATAGCACAGGTGCTGGTGATACACAGTGTCGAATTCGTGGTGATCAACAAGATCAGCCACATAATGAACCTCCATTACAGCAACGCCGGTATCCTTTAATAGCATTTTAAAGCCTTCAACAAAACCATTGAGATCTGGAACATGGGCAAGGACATTGTTGGCCAGGAAAACGTCTGCCATGCGGCCTTCGTTCTTAAGTTTGCCTGCCAGATCCCTGTCAAAGAACGTGCAAAGTGTCGGGATGCCTGCCTTCGTGGCAGCTTCTGCCGGGTCCTGGGCAGGATCGATGCCCAGCACAGGAATACCCATTTTGACAAAATTTTTCAGCATATAGCCATCATTACTTGCGGCTTCAATCACCAGGCTTGCAGAGTTCAGCTTTCTTGATCCGATTATTGCCTCTGCACTCTTCCTGAAATGCTCAAGTAATGCAGGCGATACGGAAGAGAAATAGGGATAATCCTTAACAAACAGGATTTCCGGGGATACGGATTCGGTTATTTGCACTAACCTGCATTCAGGGCAAAAAACAAGTTCCAGGGGAGCCGTTATTTCAGGTTTCCCCAATTTTTCTTTAGTGAGAAGACGGTCAGCAATAGGTGTCTGGCCATAATCCAATATTGATCTCAGCCGGGTATTTGCGCAGGAAAAACATGCGGGCTCTGGGCGATCCATTATTTAATTCTCCTGGTTTTTAGCATCTTTAACCCAGCGAAGGGTATCATCCAAAAGGCCGCTACTTAACAATTGCTTGATATGGTCTACACGGCGGTAGCGGGATCCTTCAAATTCTTCCTGGCGAAGGCCGATTTTCTTATAAGCTTCATACAATTCTTTTGCGCCCTGCCTGGCAGTCCAGCATGGTTTATATCCCGGAAGCGTTTCTGCTATTTTATTACATAACACACGATAATTACGCTTATCAGGTTCAGCCCCTGAGGAGTACTCTATTTTACTGCCAGGTACGGTTTCTGCAACAATTTGCGCCAGATCCCGTACGCGGTAATTTTCCTCTGTGCGGCCCACATTGAAAGCCTCATTGTGGACAAGTTCGATGGGGGCCTCCAGGGCAGACAGGAAAGCAAGCGACATATCCCGGATATGCACGATCGGACGCCATGCCAGGCCATCGCTTTTCAGAAAGACCTTTCCTGTGGTATATGCCCAGGCCAGCAGATTATTCAATACCAGGTCAAAACGCAGGCGCGGTGAGACCCCATATGCAGTACCGCTTCGCAGGAAAGTCGGGCTGAAACTACCATCTGCAAGTCCGGATACCTCCTGTTCAACACGAACTTTGGATGTGCCATATGGTGTAACCGGATTGAAAGCTGATTTTTCATCCAGCCAGTCCTGGCCGCCTGCACCATAGTTACTGCATGATGATGAAAAAATGAAACGTTTTACTCCGGCGTTTTTACCAAGTTTTGCCAGTCTCACTGATGCTTTATGATTGATCTCAAACGTCAGGTCGGGATTTAGATCCCCCAGGGGATCATTTGAAAGGCCGGCTAAGTGAATTATGGCCTCAAATCCTTTCAGGTCAGAAGACCGGATATCCCGTATGTCTTTTTCTATTTCAGGATAGTCTTCGGTTCTAACCATTTCCCCGAATGTTGAGCCTTTATACAGGTTCGAATCAAGCCCTGTAACATCATACCCTGCTTTTATTAACATGGGCATCATGACCGTGCCTACATAACCGTTATGTCCTGTCACTAATACTTTCATTTTCTCACTCCCATATTTTCCAGGGTGCTTTTCCGCTTTGCCATAATTTCTCCAGTATATATTTCTCACGTAATGTATCCATACATTGCCAGAAAGACGTGTGCTGATAGGCCATCAATTGCCCATCCCTTGCAAGTCCTTCCAGAGGTTCTTTCTCCCATACTATTTCATCGCCTGCGATATAATCAAAAACACCCGGCTCAAGTACAAAAAAAGCCCCGTTTATCCAGCCTTCACCCGTCTGGGGTTTTTCAGTGAATTCCGTTATCCTGTTATTATCAAATTTCAGGTGACCGTAACGCGCAGGAGGTCTTACGGCTGTCAGGGTGGCTAATTTTCCATGCGAGCGATGAAATGCCAGAAGTTTATAAAGATCAACATCAGATACTCCATCCCCCCAGGTTAACATAAATGTCTCATTGCCAAGATGCTGCGCAAGTCTTTTGATCCTGCCCCCTGTCTGGGTATTCGTCCCCGTGTCAACAAGTTTTACCTTCCAGTCGGGTTTGTAGCCACCATCCATCTCTATTTTGCCTGATTTAAGATCGATGGTCAGATCACTATTCAAAGAACAATAGTCCACCATGTATTTTTTTATTGCTTCACCTTTATATCCCAGGGCTATAACAAAATCTTTGAAACCATAGTGAGCGTAGTGCATCATAATATGCCACAGGATCGGTTTTCCTCCTATCTCGACCAGTGGCTTTGGCCTTATTTCTGTCTCTTCTGCTAAACGTGTGCCGTATCCCCCGGCAAGAATCGCTACTTTCATTAAAATCACACCTTGGAATTTTTATTTAATATCTCTTGTTCAATATACTATCGGTTCAAGTTATAGTTAAAGTAGTATTTATATGTGAATATCAATTACCTCATCATGGACTTGCAGTAGATTCGGATGTATAGCGTTCATACTATTGATTTTTGTTTCCGAATTTCAGTAAGTCAGATATCGGAAATTCTGGCGATCCAAAACATTCATGAGAATTAAAATACCCACGATAATCATTATAACAATATATATCATTGCAATAGATAATTATATGACCAGTAAAGTTGTGTCATGACAAGAGAGAACAAAATAAATGAAATGCGAACATGTAGATTGTGGAAATATTGAGAAGGTGTGGCTGCCGTATATTATACGAGAGCGCCCTATAGTTTTAAAATCCCACCCTTACTGCATCCATTGCGGAATGGTAAAAAATATAGGCCCTGATAGAGCTGTCGGTTCAGGTTATTTTATTAATGCACTATCTCAATTGGAAAAACACCTCAATCTCCCGGGTTCAAGTGTCAGGATGCGGCTTGTCGCCAAAGACCTTGAAAATATCGAGGATTTCGAAGATAATTATTCCATGACTAAATTCGCCCAGGAAAAAATATTTATCAATATAATTAAAAAATATTATAAACTGCCGGACGGTATTATCCGGAAATTTCTTTAGGCTCATCTGAATTGAACAAATGATAAGAGGATCGGCTGGTATAGCGAAAGCTTTTTAATCCACAACGTGGTGAAATGATGAGGTTATTTTAATGTTAAAATAACATAAAGAATTAATCATGGTAGTTAATAAGGGAGTAATGACCAAATTATGACCGTTATTAAAAAAGGAATAATATTGTTAATATCATTGTTTATCTTAATCGGCATATTAGTTATAAATGAAAGATACGGAACTGAAAAAAATGGAGCTAATACAATTCTGGATAACAATGTTCTTGAAAAATCAAATACAGAAAACCTCCAATTATCTAACTTGAGCTCTGCAGTATTCCAGGAAAATCCACAGCCGGAATCCATAAAATCAAATTTTTCCGGAGAGATACTAACCTGTACTAATAAAAGCGATATTGAACGTGTTATTGACGTAAGGCTAAGTAATTTCATTTCTGATAATGAATCCATTACTATTTATCCTTTGAATTTTACAATCAATTTGTTGCCTAAACAAATAAAAAGGATAGATCTCCATATTCCTTATGGGATTTCTACTTTTAAATTAGTATCCGGTAACGGGGGAGAACTCGAAATACAGTCTCCCCCCTGTGTTAATGGATATGAAGGTAGTGGCAGTAACACAGGTTTTAACACACAAACAACAACTAAAAAAGTTGATGAAATTCCGGAATTTCCATCAATAATGCTGCCGGTTATAGCCATAATGGCATTGCTTTTCATAATGAAGAAAAGGAAATAATTAGAAACTATTAAGACAAAATATTTAAAGAACTGTAGAGTAGCCAACAGTTGTCACCATATATTTTTCTTCTTGTTTGAGGCGCAATTGCATTTCTAAAATACTGGTTAAACATATGAAATAAGAGATGAGAAAATTGAATATAGATTTTACATTGGAAAAATACAAGACATTGTGTGAAACAATTTCAAATTCTTCATACACCACATTTACTTTTGAGCAATATTTTAATCAGGAAAAATCACCAAATAATTGCATCCTCCTGAGGCATGATGTAGACAGAAATATTTCTAATGCACATAAAATGGCCAGGATTGAACATGAATTAAATCTGGTTTCTACTTATTATTGCAGAACGACAGAAAAAGTATTTAAACCGGAATATTTCCGGGAAATAGCCGCTATGGGGCATGAGATCGGATATCACTATGAAACACTTGATAAAGCAAAAGGCGATATGGGGGAGGCAATTAAGATATTTGGTCAGGAACTGAACACATTCCGGGAATTTACCGATATAAGGACCGTATGTATGCATGGGAATCCGTTTTCTCCATGGTTGAATTCGAATATCTGGAATAAATATGATTTCAGGGATTTTGGAATCATTGGTGAACCATATCTATCCCTTGATTATAAAGATGTTATTTACCTTACAGATACTGGTCGTACCTGGGCGGATAAGAATATCAGGGTAAAAGATGTTATCAAGGATCATCAAAAAAATAATTTATTGGTTGGAAATATATCAACAACAGATGATATCATTAATTTGATAAAAGAAGAACGATATCCCCGGATATGTCTTCTGGCGCACCCGGACAGATGGCATGGCCGAATTATTGACTGGATTGGGGAATTGGTATTACAAAACCTGAAAAATATCGGGAAAGCAGGAATTATCCGGTACAGGAAAAATAAACATTAGTATGACAAAATGCTATGAAAAGGGTACCAACGATATATAATCTTGATTTACATGTGCATTCCAAATACTCACATGATTCAACTTTGCAGCCGGAAACAATTATCAAAATATCCAGGAAAAGGGGTCTTTCAGGGATAGCGATAACCGATCATAATACAATGGCTGGTGCAGAAAAGATGAGATCTCTTGCAGGCGATGATTTCATGGTCATCCCGGGGTCGGAAATATCGACTGATAAGGGGGATGTGATCGGATTGTTTTTAAATGAAAACATAACTTCAAGAAGATTTATAGATGTAATTGATATTATAAAAGATCAGGGAGGGATATCAATTTTACCGCATCCGTATAAAAATAAATTCGCAAATCCAGAGGACCTGGTCACGGATGTTGACATGGTAGAAGTAATGAATTCACGAATTTCAAAAAAATTGAATGAAAAAGCCAGCATTTTATCCAAAAAATTTGGAAAAAAAATAGCTGCGGGAAGCGATGCTCATACATCTTTTGAAATAGGACGCGTGCGTTTGGTCCTGACTGGCGAAAGAATATCCAATAATAGCGAAGACATCAGGAAATATCTGCTTGACGGAAAAGTAAACACATGGGGGAATACGTCTCCCTTTCACATCCGTATGTTAAGTGCAGGGATTGGTAAATATAATAAAGCCGGAATAACAGGTCTATTTAACGCCGGTTTGCGTAAGATCTTATTGAGGTGATTTAACTATAATGAGCGTACTTATAACAAATGCATCAAATGTTAAAGGTCTTGTAGTTACACAGAGCCTGGGTAAAAAAGGTGTAGAAATTACAACTACGGATTGTGAATATTTATCTGCGGCATTTTTTTCCAGGTATTCTAAACATCATTTCCTGTGTGCTCCTCCAGAAAGAACACAAACTGATTTCGTAAACTCCATTCAAAATCATATAAAAAGAAATAAAATCGATGTTTTAATGCCGATTAATAGCACGGAAACAAATCTTATTTCAAAATATAAAGAAAAATTTACGCCATTTACAAAAGTACCTTTTGAGGATTTCCCAAAAATGATGCAACTTCATAATAAAAATGAAGTTATGAGGCTCGCATCGGAACTTGATATACGTATTCCAGGAACGTATGAGATCGTTAATGCCGCAGACATAGAAAAATTCTCAAAAGAAATGGAATATCCGGTGGTGATCAAATTAAGAAACGCAACAAGCAGTGTCGGTATATCTTATGTATATTCCGCCTCTGAATTTGTTTCAAAATATAGGCAAACAATCCAGAAATTTAATCTTAAACCTTCGGAATATCCTATCGTGCAGGAGTATATACCCGGATCCGGATATGGTGTGTCAATGCTTTATAACCAGGGAGACATCAGAGCCTCATTCACCCATAAGAGATTGAGGGAATATCCTATAACGGGCGGACCAAGCACATTGCGGGTAAGTGTCAGGAACCAGGAGATGGAGACAGCTGCCAGGAAGATACTGGATCACGTTAACTGGCATGGGGTTGCAATGGTGGAATTTAAACTCGATGAGCGCACCAACAGGCCAGTCCTTATCGAGGTTAATCCGCGTTTCTGGGGATCTGTATACCAGGCGATTGCTGCAGGTGTTAATTTTCCATACCTCCTCTATGAAATGGCTTTATTCGGTGATGTTAAGCCGGTTTTTAATTATAAGGTCGGTGTTAAGACCCGTTTTTTGTTAAATGACTTCCGTGCTCTTATCAGCCATCTTAAAAATTCAAACCATCGCTTTGCAACGTTTAAGGAATTTTTTAAATTCTATGAAAAAGACCTTTATTATGATGCTTTTTCGATTAATGACGCATTACCTGCTATGATGTTCGCTTATAAGGGATTGAAGGACGTCCTTGGCAGCAGACATAAATAATATAAGGAAAAATAAATAAATATATCTCACACTGGTAAGGATAAAACATGAAACAAACATTAAACTACAATATTCATAACATATTAAAATTTCAAATTTTAATAGATAAAAAATTTAATTTATTTAACTATTTTAATATTGAGCATCGATTTTTTGAGGTCGATCATGTAGATAAACCGGATATTATCCTTAATATCGGTAAGTTTAAGCCGTCGAATGAAGATAGTTATATTGTTGATGGTAAATATTATATAAAAAACAATTATTTTTACTGTAAGGATTCGGAAGGTACAACGAAATGGGAAGTGGAGCTATCCGGATTCGAATCAGGAGACACGATAATAAACTTCGATATTAAGGTTCCCGGAATAAGGGGTTTTCTGCCCATCTTAAGTGCCCATAATCTTTTCCTGAGTTCTGTTATTGATTATAAATTATCAAGTAAAGGATATTTCTTAATCCATTCCGCAGGCCTTGGAAAAGATAATAAGGCATTTCTGCTGGCTGGGATGGGAGGAGCATTCAAAACAACCCTGGCAATGGATTTTATCCGGAAAGCAGGTTTTGATTTTTTCGGAGATGAAAGAGTAATATTTAATGACGGACAAATCCGGAGTTATCCGGTTGGCCTGATTTCATTTGATTACAGATGCAGCTATTTACCAACAGAAAATAAACGTAATTTTCTGGATAAAATAGGTTTGATAAAACATAATATCAATAATTACGACAATCTGGGGCGGCTTAAAGTAAATGTCCCTGAGAGGTCTGAATTAAAGGCACTGTTTTTTATCGTTAAAAAATCCGCAAGAAAATCAATGACTCTAAATGAATATGACCTGGAAAAAGCCGTTGATAAATTAATCGCAAATAATATGATGGAAATGAACCATGCTTATATGCCCAATCTCATGGGCATATCTTCAAATCCGTTTTTTGAATACATGCTGGCATATTCTTTTATTTTTCCGGAAAGTCAGATCGCTGCACACTGGATAAATATGAAAAACAGACTTATTGGTTTTTTAAAAGGCATACCCATATATGAGATGGAAATTCCAGGCGAGTATGATGATGTTGTATTTAAAGAAGTGAGTAGTAACATAAATTTGATTTTGAAAGAATAATGAATTATTGCTATGATATGAGTGCAAAGATTAAAGAAGGTATGAAATGGAAAAAAAAATCACAATTGCATTTCTTGGAGTAGACGGCACTGGAAAATCTACTCATGCGGAAAAAATAGGTTCATGGTTTAAGGAAAAGGAATTAAATTGCATAATTATCCCATTTCATAAATGGATGTTTGCAGATGTACTGAAAAGACGGGTCGGGAAGTATGTGGATAGCGGGAGAAATCGTGATTCTTTGAAGCCTTATACTCCCGCAAAATATTCGTTTTCAGCTTTACTTAAACCTCCCGTGGCTTTGCTTGATAACATCTTGATGTTCTACTACAGCAAATGGAAATATAGAGACTATGATATTATTATTTTTGATCGGTTTGTATGCGCGACTCTCATAAAATCAAAAGCCCTGAATTACCATGTAGAATGGTTGCGTCCTATCTGGAAAAATATTAGAACCGATATTGGCTTATTGCTTGATGCGCCTCTGGAAAAATCAATGGAAACAATAGATTACAGGGGTAATCATATATTATATAATTCAGACCAGCTTTCTTGTGAAAGAAAAGAATATCTGGAAATTGCCAAAGAAAACAGTTATCCCATATTCAACACATCCAAACCCTTTGAAATTGTTAATGAAGAAATTAAAAAATACTTAGAGGAAAAACTGTTCAATTCATCAAAGAGGTAACTCCATGCGAATTTTAATCGGGATCTCACATCCGAAGCAAGTATATATGTTTAAATACTTCATAAAGGCGATGAGTGCGAGGGATCACGAAGTCAGGGTAGTCCTGGTTGAAAAAGAAATCACAGGATACCTTCTTGAGAAATTTAATATTAAATATGATGTCATTGGAAAAAATCAACCGACATTATTTAAGAAAATATTAAATTTGATAATGTGGGAATATTATACACTTAGAATAGCCCTGGAATTTCGGCCGGATATTTTTATAGGACAGGCTTTGCCCCACTTTGCCCATGTCAGTGCTTTATTGAAGAAACCTTTTATCGTTTTTGAAGATACCGAACACGTTGAAAATTTACATAAAATAGTATTACCATTTACTTCAGCAATAGTCACATCGGATTGCTTTAAAAAAGACTTTGGCAGGAAACAAGTTCGATTCAATGGTTATTTTGAGCTGGCGTACCTTCATCCAGATCATTTCCGGCCGGATCCGTCAATATTATCTAAAATGAACCTGAGCAAGGGCGATGTTTTTTTCATATTTCGTTTTGTTTCGTGGAATGCTATCCATGATGTTGGCCAAAAAAGATTAAGTTTTGAAATGAAATTAAAATTAATAAAAGAACTGGAAAAATATGGTAAAGTATTTATTTCATCGGAAACAGCACTTCCGGAAGATTTTGAAGCCTATCGTATCAAAGTAGGACCGGAAATGCTGCATGACCTGCTTAGCTATGCGACACTGTATATCGGAGAAGGCGGTACAATGGCCAGCGAGGCTGCCGTACTTGGCACGCCGGCGATCTACATCAATAACCTGCGTACTGGATATATTGATGAACAAGAAAAAAAATATGGTCTGATCTTCAGTTTTTCAGAAGTTGAAAGATCATATGACAATATTCTTGGAACTGCAATTAAATTATTAGAGCAGGAAGACATAAAAGGTACCTGGGCGAAAAAAAGGGATAACATGTTAAAAGATAAAATTGATGTGTCAAAATTTATGATCGAGTTTGTCGAAAATTTCCCGGATAGTTTCTCAAATATCCTGTAAGAGTTATGAATTACATAATTATTACACCGGTTAAGAATGAAGAAAAAAGTTTAAAGGATTTAATCCGATCAATATTATCCCAATCAATCAAACCGGCATTATGGGTCATTGTAGACGATGGAAGCACTGATAAAACATCCGAGATAATACAAGATACCAGGAAAAATCATAGCTGGGTTGAAAGCATTTATTTAAATGAAGGATACAGGGATCTGACGATTCATATCTCTGAAGTTATAAAAAGAGGCTTTGACTTTGCACAAAGTTTTTGTAAAGAACATACCATGACATATGATTGTATTATGTTTCTTGATTCTGATATGTATACGCAAGACAACGATTTTTTTAAAAAACTCCTCGCCGTATTTGAAAAAGATGAGGATCTAGGAATTGCAAGTGGAAATATCCAATATATCGATGCCTCTGGTAATTTGCAGGATGCCCAAAGTCGATATGATACAATTTCAGGGGGTGAAATGATGTGCAGGAGAGCATGTATTGAGGAAATTGGCGGAGTTCCGGTATCTTATGCATGGGAAAGCGTTATGAGGGTGAAAGCAATGCTAAAAGAATGGAAAATTAAAAGATTTAATGATATAAAAATGATCCATTCAAGAGAAACAGGTAGCGCAGAAGGATTGAAAAAAGGTTATTATTTAAAAGGCACCTCTGAATATTACCTGGATATGAATCCATGTATTGTTGCTGCAAAAGGATTTAAGTATTGTTTCAAGAGACCGCATTATTTAGGATTTGCATATTTATTCGGATATATTAGCAGTTACATACATCGAAAAGAAAAAACAAATGACCCTGTAATCAGGGAATATTATTATTATCGAAAACCCAGGGAGATCTGGCAATATTATTTTAATAATAAGTCCAGAAGGACATGATATTATGGATTATAATTTTTCAAAACGCAGCTGGATTTTTCTATGGATTTGCCTGATTCTTATCAATGTTATTTTGAGATTCCCCGTAACGCCCCATGAAATCGGAAATGACTCGTTCCTGATCCACTTTATTTCAGATTCCATATCTGTATCCGGTCATGCAAAATGGTGGATCCATCCACTCTCAATAGTTGGTTTGTATCCTTTTTCTCAGGCAAGTGCCCTGCCTTTTTTTTTATCCGGAGTGTCACAATTAATATCTCTGGAAATGGAACAGGCAATTTGGGTTGCTCTGGTATCGTTAGGGATTTTTAGTTTATTTACATCATATTTAATGGCAGGAGTGATAAATAATGATAAAATATTCAAGTTTATTACAGCACTTATATATTCAACATCACCGGGAATATTGTATCTGACAACATGGAGCGCCTCAGGAAGGGGTTTTTTCCTGGTGATGTTACCATTATTTATTTATTTCCTGATCAAATATCGCTTTTCTAAATTAAAATATGTTTTATTTACTATTCTATTATTTATATTGCTTTTTGCGACACATAATCTCTTTTTACTCGTTATTCCTATTGTACTAAGTTTTTTCTTTGCTGTATTAATTCGCAATATTCAATTCAAATCATCGGTTTTTTTCGGATCTATAGTACTATTAGCATTATTCATATTTTTATTTATGGAGCTTTCCATCCAGGAAACTACTCTGGATAAATTAATTCTCAATTATTCCAGATATGTCGGGATAATGGGTTTTTTCGCAATAGGAGGTTTCATTTCTCTTCTGTTTAAAAAAAATAGAACCTTTGAAGAAAGTTTTATCATATTGGTTTTATTATTTTTCACGCCTCTTTTTGGAATCGTGATGTATGCCAAATATTTCATGTTACCTCTGGAAGCATTGCTGGCAAGCTATGGAGTTGTGAACCTGATCAGGATATCCCAAAACAGGAAAACTGCATATTATATTATGTTAATCTTTATTATAATTTCTATGGGAGTTTCAGAGTATTATCAATTTGGCAGGTCTAATATTGAAGGTCAAAGTAAATCAAATGCATATTGGGCAGAAGAAAGTACCATTAATGCTGCTCAATGGACCAAATCATTTACGAACAAATTGGTATATACTGACGATGGGGTACTTAACCGCAGAGTGCTTGCTTATTCGGGAATAACTATGTTCAGTGAAGGCCCTGTAGTATATCCTGTTCAAGGTTATCTGGGAGATTTCAATGTGTCAATGAGGTCTCCATTCTCGAGTCTTTTTTATTTAGATGGCCCTTACAATTTGGAAAACCAAACCGGAATGACCACATGGATGTGGTATAAATTAAATTCAGAGGGTTTAGATGGCAGGTGGGGCAATCTTGCTCAAAATTTCAATATTAATTATTACATAAAGAATGAGAGAGCTATTTCTGTATTTTTGGGATCAAGAATCGATGAGGTTGACAAGGTATTTGATAATGGGAATATCAGTATATGGAATCTTAGAAATTTATTTTGATCCATAATGATTCAAATGCTATTATCATAAGCCCCACTTTTGTAATATGCTACTTGATTATAGAATTTGTGGGTTCTTTTTTTCTTAAAATATGTTTAAAGCGTTAGAATCCATAGAATTGAATAAATATCCAATATCCACTCTTTAATTCTTGAAATAAATCACGGTAATTCTTTAAAACTTAAAAAACTTAGAAAAACTGTCAACATGTTTAAATAAAATTGAAATATCTGATTATAAGTTCTTACAATGTAAAAAGGTGATTAGAATACATGAGTTATACAATTATGCGGCAAAATTCTGAAGAAGTTATTAAAAATGTTTTAAGAAATTGTCCAATAAACAATAAATCCATTCTCAGCATTATGTTATTATTAATATTAGCGTTTGGGGGAATGGATGTAGCAGGTGCTTCAGAAGGACAGCCTTTCAATCGTTTGCTTTATGTAAATGAATGGGGAGGCGCACTTGATACCACAGCAAAAATAGACAAGATTATCTCGGATGCTGTTGCCATAAAGGCTGATGCTATTGCAGTACAGGTAGGTAGTGAATATTTTGAAGCAACCCGCGACCCGGTAAATAAAGCAAGCTGGGATGATCGAGCGAAGCCGACATATAATGGATTACCCATGCTTGAATATTTTATTAAGAAAGCTCATGCAAATAATATACAGGTTCATGCGTGGTCTGCCGTTAGCATCGTTAGTGGTTCATTCAGGGCAGAATATAGACTTTTTGGCCCTTCTGCTAATTATCCATTTAATATAGTTACCCAATCCGGGAGTAAAATTAAATCAAATTCATATTACCGCCTGGATATATCATTCAAAGAACTTCAAGATTACGAAATAGGTTTGTATACATGGGTAGCGAAACATTATCCAACTCTGGATGGGCTTCATATTGAAGAACCCGTTCTTTTGCATTATTCATATTCAACAGCAGTGCGTGAAAAGGTAAAAAATAAATATGGTTATGACCCGCTGTATCCTGGAGGAAGAACCCAGTTACAGGTACAAAAAGATATTACAGATATACAAAGAGATTCATGGAATACATTTTTCACAAGATTAAGAAACTCTATAAATGCCAACAAGGCTAACCCTGATTTTCAATTATCTGCAAACAGCTGGATTATTTGGTATAGCTCAGCAACTATCGCCGGACTTGACCCGCAATATCTGGCTAAAAATAACCTGATTGATTGGTATTCGCTTCAAATTGGCGGTAATACTATGGACAGTTTCGGGAAAAAAGTTCAGGATGCTTCAAAAGCCATTCCTGAGATCCCCATAGTCGCAACAATATATCCGTATTATCATTCTTCTACAGGAAATTTGCCAAATCCTGTATTTTTCGATAGGGCTGCAACTGCGTGTAAATACGGTGCAGACGCTGTGGGTATCTTCTCCTGGGTCTATTTAGCGGGAACTATAAACGGACAGAATATCATGAATACTTTGCGGGGCATTCCTACGTCTTCCTGTGGAACATCAACAGTCCCGACAAACTCTCCGACAGCTACCCCCACACCAGTTATAGTTCCAACGGTCGCAACCCCAACACTCTCTTATAATTCAGGCACTTATTCAAGCCCACTGAGTATCTCGATCTCAACAAGTACTGTCGGTGCAACAATACACTATACTACGGATGGCACTACACCAACCGAATACTCTCCAGCATACTCAGGCCCGATCACTATTTCCTCAACTAAAACTTTGAAAGCAAGAGCATGGAAATCGGGATTAACACCAAGCGATATAGTCACAGCAACATATACTATTAGCCCACCGGATACAAATTTGACACCTACAATTATCAACAATGCGGGATTTGAATCAGGAGACAACTCATGGACATTCTACACGAATGGCCTGGGAACATTCAGTATTGTATCTCCGGGCTATAAGGGAAACAATGCTGCGAAGCTCTATTTAAAGAGTAGCGGATCGAACATCCAGTTATATCAAACGGATATAATATTGGAACCTAACACACAATATCGTTTGAGTTTTTCGGCTTATTCCACAACCGGACATGGAATGAAAGTTCGTTTGATTCAGCATGATTCCCCATATGATCCATACGGTCTGGATTTTATACCTGATATGGGAACAAGCTGGCAGACCTTTACGACTGAATTTACTTCAAGCGATTTTGCAGGTACAGTGAATGATGCACGCTTGATGTTCTTCATTGGAGATTTTGCAGAAGCAGGAGACATTTATTATATAGATGATATCCGACTGGAGAAAGTCATACCTCCGGAAGTGATCGAAAATTCGCCAACAGGAAAGAACGTTTCTGTAGAAGAGAAGATAACGGTGGAATTCAGTAAGGCGATGGACAAGTCATCGGTGCAATCATCATTCTCCACTATTCCGGAAACAACAGGTGATTTCAGCTGGTCGGGAAACAATATGACTTATACCCCTGTGAACCTTTCATACAATACAGTTTACAATGTAATTATTGGAAATGATGCAAAGGATTTATCCGGCACTAATATGGCTTCACCGTATAACTGGCAGTTCACCACGGATTTACGCCCAGCCAATAATTTACTCAGCAATCCAGGGTTTGAATCGGGAAGCACATCCTGGTTATTCTACACAGGTGGCTCCGGGACATTCAGTATGTCCTCTCCAGGATATGAGGGGAACAATGCTGCAAAGCTTGCTTTGAGCAGCAGCAGTACAAACATACAGTTGTATCATACAGAAATAACATTGGAAGCGAATACCCTCTATCGGTTGAGTTTTAAAGCATATTCTACAACAGGGCATGATCTGACCATGAAGTTGATCAAGCATGATTCACCATATACTAATTATGGTCTGGATTTTACACCAGATCTTGGAACGAACTGGCAAACCATTACAACTGAATTTAAGACCAGCAGTTTCTCAGGAACAGTGAATGATGCACGTTTGACGTTCCAGCTTGGACCATTTGCCTCTGCCAGGGATATATACTACATTGATGATATACGATTGGAAATGATCAATGACAGCAATACGGTATGATTGGGTTTGTAGATACTTTCGATAAATCGAAAGTATCTTTTCTTTTTTAATTGTTTAATAATATAATATTTGTTAAATAATATTGCTACTCACCAAAATTAAATCCGAAAGATCTACTTTTCCATCTTCATTTACATCATAAATCGGGTAAGGTATTGCTGTATTCTCACCAAAATGAAGAGAGACTTCAAACAGATCATACTTATTCACGATGCTATCATTGTTTATATCATAGATACTATTGGTATTTTCGACCTTCTCCAGTCTTATATCATCAATATAATATCTATCTCCTGGAGCAACAAACTGCCCAAGCTGGAACATCAAACGTGCATCATTCACTGTTCCTGAGAAACCATTTGTGGTAAATTCAGTTGTAAAGGTTTGCCAGTTCGTCCCAAGGTCTGGTGTAAAGCTCAAACCATAATTTGTATATGGCGAACTATGTTTGATCAAATTCACTGTCAGGTCATGCCCTGTTGTTGAATATGCTGTAAAACTCAACCAGTAGGGGGTATTTGGTTCCAGTGTTATCCCTGTCTGATACAACTGGATATTCGAACCACCACTGATCAATGAAAGATTGGCAGCTTTTGTCCCGTTGTATCCAGGGGATATTGTACTGAAAGTCCCATTTCCGCTTGTATAGAACAGCCATGAAGTTGTACCTGATTCAAAACCCGGGTTCCTGACAAGATTAATTGAAGAGGTTGATACAACTGTCAAAGTTGCAGCATTGCTCACCACGCTACCAAAAGAGTTCGTCAAGTTTACACGGAACGTTGATCTGTCCTCAGATAAGTCTGTTACAGTAATATTGTAAGATGAACCCGTCGCCCCAGGAATATTCACGCCATTCTTCTGCCATTGATATCCCGGCGACGCTCCTGTAGCCACCACGCTGAATGTGGCAGCCTGCCCTACAGCACTTGTTTTATTTGCAGGATGAGAGGTAATATTTGGGAGTCCCGAGGACAAGCTGTCAGCATTCAATCCAATTGGATTGAATGTGCGTTTAGTTTTTGGTAAGTTGTTTCTTAACCATTCATAGGGAGAAACAGATGATACAGATGGAACTCGATTCCATAGAGGTGGATATGTATTATAATTTAAAAATCCAGCGGCATAAATTATTTCTGATGTCCCACCAAGTGATGATATGGCTGATATTTCATCAAAGAATAATGGATTCAGGTACGTACCGTTTAGGGCGCTATCCGTAATATACGTTATCGCAGAATGATAAATATCAGGAGTGCTTCTAACATTTTCTTCCAAATAGTTTTTTTGTGTGGTGAGAGTATAAGTTCCAATTTTATCTGGTGATGTACGCTCAGTTAGCCATAAATCAATATATTTATTTTTATTTAAATCTGTAAGATTTATTGAGTATGAAGCACATCCATTTCCAAGAACACAACCTGAATTGTACGAGGTCTGATATGTCTGTGCCGCGATCAAAAAATAAGGATATTTATAATCATTTCCTAATGATGAGATGCTTTCCCGGAGTTCTTTGAAGAACAATGTCATTCCCTTTTCTCTCTCATGAAGCATATCAAGTAAAACCGGATTTGCATTAGGAGGCGAGTTTTCAAATGGATATGAATACATGTTTATATCATAACCATGTTCTTTTAAAATACCCTCTCTTCCTGACCATTCAACTCCATATCCGGTATTAGTGGTTCCTGCTAACCACAGGCCAGGTTCTTCGATAAGAACTCCATCGAAATCAAAATTGCTTACTGCATATTTTATTAATCCGATTCTTTTTGCTCTGGCTTCAGGATAGTTGAAATCCAGATAATTCGTCCCGGTACTTTCTAAATTAGTTCCATTTTTATCTTTAGGGAAATACTGTGTGCCAAAATACCCTTTACATGAACTATCTCCCGTAAGTGTCATTTTATTAGCCGGGGAAAGTAAAATAACCGTAATGTTTCTACTATGTGCATTTGCTAAGAAATCCACAAGAGTTTTCTTTGTTCTACCCAGTGAGTCATAGTATCCCTGTCCTGGCGCAATCTCTTTAACAAAGAAGCATGTCCCCCACGGCATAACGATTGAGTCCGCATTGATATATTGAGCCCTATCAAGTAGCCCATTATAATATTCAGGAGTGTTCTGGATATTCCAATAATGTTCCCATAATGCCCTGCCGATTACATTTTTTGACATATCAGGTGATGCATTTGCTGGTGGTAATGTAGTTGCCACTATTATAATGGCAATTAATGTAGCTTTAAGGATGTGATTAGTTGAGTTATATTGTATATTTTTCATGTTATCTCCTTCTGTTAATAGTATTTTTTTCAACCTTTTGCCTTTATTCAGGAGAACACATGAACATGCATTTCAAAGATATGGCCATAAATATTATTATAATAGAATACGATATTGAGTTTTTTAAGGCTTCTCAATATAAATAAACCTAATAAGTTAATAGAGATAAGTACTAAATAGACTTAATTAAAAGAATTTATGAATGAAGTAATAGTTATTATTTGTTGTGACACAGAACCGGATCAACCACAATATGGCGGTCTGGATTACGATGTGCATTTTGGAAAACACACGTGGAAAGGCATAGAGGAAGGTATCCCTGAAGCTAAAGAAATTTCTAATTCTGTTGAGGATACGAAAGGGCATAATGCTAAAATAACATGGTTTCTCAGATCCGATGACCAGATGAAAGAGTTATATGGAGATCCAGCATGGATGGTAAGAAATTTCATGGATAAATGGAAAAGCCTTGAATCCGAAGGGGATGAAATTGGCTGGCATCCTCACCTGTGGAGATGGAATGAATCCATAAAAAGCTGGTATCCTGAACTGGAAGATCGAATATGGATTGAAAATTGTATGGAAGAAGGATACAAAGGATTTCCAGAAGAGTTTAAATTGACCAGCAGCAGGATGTGCTGGAATTTTCATAGCAATATCACAATGAATAAGATGGATGAACTCGGATTGAAAGTGGATATTACAGGAATGCCGGGGCAAAAATCTATCAAACCAGTAAATGACTCACCGGATTCTCTTTACTATGATTGGGAAATTACTAAAGATCCACCATATTTTCCATCACAGTCAGATTATCGTAGAGAAGCGGATATGAATGAGCGATCTTTGAACATTCTGGAAATTCCACTGACAAATTTTGAGATATCATTATCCTGGCAAATTAAAAGGATACTAAAAAGATTTCTCAGGCCAGGCAGGGGATATCCTTTAGGAAAAAGAAATCCGGCTAAAATAGATGATCATCCGGATTTTTTTAAGTCCTGTGTTATAAGAAAGTTCTTTGAAAGTAAGGAAAATAATTGCATGACCTTTTTGGTTTCATATTTCCATGCAGATGAATTGACTGGAAAAGATTCATTAACATCGACTTACTTTAAGAGAAATCTGAAATATATACATGAAGCTTCGAGAAATTATGGCGTTCCCTTTAGATTTCTAACTGCAAAGGAAGCAGCCGGAGAGGTTATGAAATGAAAATTCTAAGAACAATAAAGAGAATTTTCTTGTATATAGCAGAATATATTCCGGTCCCATTTGGAGCTTTCCGGATGTTGCTCTATAAATTAGCAGGCCTGAAGATGGAAAAAGGAGTAACAATTGAGTACGGTGTGCATATAGGTGGTAATTTTGAAAATGTTTACCTTAAAGAGAATGTAGAGATCGCACAGGGCGTTTATTTGCATGCATATGACAGGATAGAAATTGGCAAAAACACTGCAGTTGGACCTTTTGCAAAGATAATTACAAACCAGAACTCCAGGTTAGAGGTCAATAAACTTAACAGGTTCTATAAGCCGTTTAAGAAACCTATAGTTATTGGAGATAACGTGTATATCGGTACTGGCGCAATTATTCTGCCAGGTGTGACTGTTCATGAGATGGCAGTTGTGGGAGCTGGTGCAGTGGTTACAAAAGATGTTACTTCTTTTACTGTAGTGGCCGGTGTTCCTGCCAGAGTTGTGAAGAACCTTGCTAAAAAGGAGAATATGCAATATGGAGGATAAAAGTATCGCAGAATGGAAAAGCGGAGAAATTTTCCAGAATAATGAATATGCCGGTTTATATGCAAAGCATAGAAATTACATATTTATAAAGGTATTAGAAAATACCGGTTTTTTAATAAAAAGACCTGTAATAGGAACCGTAAAAGCTAACGTATTTTACTATAATGGTAATGTGGATGAATTCATTGATGGATGTTATTTGCTTTCGAAAGAAAAAAACATCCCCCTAATAGAGATACAAACTTCAATTACGGATAAAGCATTCTTACAATTCCCCCATAAAAATAGTGGAACTTATATAATAAATCTTCATGATGATATCGAAACGTTATGGAATAATTTGAACAAAAAAGCAAGGAATCAAATAAGGCAGGCTAAGAAAAAGAATGTTGAGGTGGTAATAACAGGCAGCGAAAAAGATTTTTTAGAGTGGTGGGATATATATTCAAAGACCGCTGGCCGTAAAGAGTTTATTTTAGAATCATATAATTTTACTAAAGAGTTATTTGAAAACAAAACGATTTCGCGGCTTTTTGTTGCAAAAATAGGGAATAAAATTGTTTCTGGCAATCTGATTTTATTATCCAGTACAGGAGTGATATGGAAATTGGGGGGCTCAAACCATGAATTTTCGGAATTCAGACCAAACCATTTACTTCAATGGGAAATTATTGAATGGTCAAAAGAACAGGGGTATTCATATTATGATATGGGGGGGGCATTACCTCCACGATATGATGCTAATGGTGTACCGATAGATGAAGGAAGTGGAGAAGGCCCAAGTTCATTCAAGAGGAAATTCGGTGGAGAGTATAAAGAAATTTATAAGTTTCAGATAATAACGAACAAATTAAGATATAAAATTAATACGGCATTAATAAATGCGCGATTTAAATTAATGAGACATTTGTAAATTGGTGACAGGAAATCTGTAATTAAATGACAGGGATATGGAAAAATTTGTAATAAAACAGGGGATAAATAAGTCCGATGAAATTAAATAACAAAATTATATATTTTATGATCCTATCATATATATTACTCAGTCTATTTGACATTGTATGGAAATATACTATATTAATAATTTTATTTGTTTATATATTAATAAATATTCTGCATCTCAAGCCTCTTAAAAATATTGATACAATCGAAGAACCTTCGACATTCCCGCTTGTTTCTATAATTATCCCGGCATGGAACGAAGAGGGCACCATAAAGAGAAGCATATTAAATATATTAAAATCAACATATACTAATTTCGAATTAATTGTTATCGCTGGCGGAGAAGATAAAACATTTGAACTTGCAGATGATCTTTCTAAGAAAGATAAGAGGATAAAGGCAATCAAACAGGAGCCTCTCGGAAAGAGTGCGGCTTTAAATAAAGGTTTGAAACATAAACAGGGCGAAATAGTCATATTCCTGGATGCTGACAGCCTTGTTGATGAAAACTGGCTAAATTACCTGGTTAAACCGATTATTAACAAAGAGGCAAACATAACAGTTGCTGATTTCAAACCTTATATAGAAAACTGGGTAACAACATGGTATTCTTTATATCATAGTTATCTGAGATATGTAACAGATAAAAAAGGCTTTTTTGGAGGTTCAACTGCATTCGAAAGTGCCGTTTTTGATAATGGAATCGTGCTTGATGACAAAGTTATTGCAGATGATTATTATTTGAATATTCAATGTGCAGACAAATATAAAATAAAATTCGTTAAAGACAGCGTAGTAAGAACAGATATTCCCGGCACTTTTGCTGGATTTTTAACCAATGGAGTAAGATGGGTCAGGATATTATTGCATACCACATTACTCTACAACAATAAAAGAAAAAATGTCTTATTTACGCTCCTGAATGCAACTTATTTCACATCAGGGTTACCTGTATCCCTTCTTCTTTACTATATAATAGGTAATAAAGCCTCATTTATCTTTTTGGAAGTATGGTTCATTTATTTCTCACTTGTAATCCTGTTAAATGTAATTAAACCCCTGGCTTTATACAGGATCGATGGAAACGGAAAATGGTTAAAATATGGGTGGGTTGCCCTGGTTTTTCCAATCTTCGTATATCTTGTATATTTTTATGCAATGCTCACATATAAAAAAGTAACACCATTTTTCAAAGGATCAAGGAAGTTTTAACAGCATTTTCAAAAATGATAGGAGATAGTTATTGGAAATAATGTCTGGATCGGAGCAAGGGCGATAATTTTAAAGGGAGTTAATATCGGAGACAATTCGATCATTCATCAGGAATACCGTGGGTAAATCAATCCGGTTTAGAGAGTTCTAATTTTTCTAATGAGTGAGATTGATATATAAAAATCTTTTCAAGTCCAAAATGTATATTTTTGATAGAATAAGCATAAATATATTAGTATATGATATAGTCATTCAGCGTTAATTGAAAGGTATTTATGATAAACCAGGTCAAAAATCTTGTTCGGAAAAATAAAATATTCATTCATACACGTCTATTCTCCAGGCGAATGTCTGATTCCTGGAAATATGTTCCGGTTAAAGAATATGCAAATATCAGGAAGCTCCTTCTATTCTGGGAACTTTTTCCATATTCCCAGCAAAATTATGCAAGCCTTTCAAATGTTTATGATCTCGCTAAAGTAATAGAAAAGAATAACACCAGGGGAAGTTTCGTTGAATGCGGCGTATGGAAAGGCGGGTGCGCTGCGGTTATGGCTATTATTGCTGATAAAGCCGGGAACAACAGGAAAATCTGGCTCTTTGATTCATTTGAGGGGATGCCGGAAGCTACGGGAATGGATTCGGGAGAGAATGCCATGGAACTGGCTGAAGGCAAAATGAGTGGCAAATTAACTCCTGTGGGTACGAATATCGCTCTAATAGAGGATGTTAAGGAATTATTTTTTGAAAAATTAAATTTAAATAAGAGTAATATAATCTTTGCAAAAGGCTGGTTCCAGGAGACAATCCCGAAATACAAAGATCAAATAGGTCAGATCGCTATTCTTAGAGTTGATGGGGACTGGTATGAGTCAACAAAAACATGTTTAGAGAATCTCTATGACCAGGTTATTGAAGGAGGATATATAATAATAGACGATTATGGCTTTTTCCCGGGATGTAAAAAAGCGGTCGATGAATTTATCAGTATGAGAAACCTGAAAGTAGAACTAATAAAGATCGATTATTCGCGCGTATATTTTAAAAAATTGAATTAAAAAAATTATACTGTATATTCGGATAGTCATTTAGTGGAGGAATTATAATAAATCTGACTCAATTTTTCTCCATACTGATCCCAGGAGTATTTTTCTTCCACCAGTTTTCTTCCATTTTTAGCAATATATCTTGCATATTCCGGGTCATTTAATAATTCATTGATTCTATCAGGGAATTTACTGATATCATCCTCTATTATCAGGTGCTTTCCATTTATCACATCAATGCCCTCCGCGCCGATCGAGGTTGAAATTACAGGCTTTTCCATGGCGAAATACTCAAGAATTTTAAGGCGTGTCCCGCCACCGATACGCAATGGGACTATACAGACATCCGAATTAGAAATAAACGGCCTTACGTCAGGCACCTCACCCGTTAAGAAGATATCAGTGTGTTTTTCGATGTCCTTCAGGGTACTGATGGGATTTCTTCCTACAACATAGAGTTTGACTTCAGGGATTTTTTCTTTTAAAACTGGATATGCATCCCTGCAGAAAGATTTAACTGCATCTACATTCGGATACCAGTTCATAAGACCGGTGAACACTATGTTCGGGCTAAAGTCTTTCCGTTCAACAGGATAAAAATAATCCAGATCCGCACAATTGGGCAGCATCATTATATTTTGCGCCCCCATTGCTCCGAGCCTTTTACTATCGTGTTCAGAGACACAGATGCAGGAATCAAAACTCCTGACAGCATCCTGTTCGAATTTCTTATTTTTAAGATAGTCAAGGAAAGTCAAAACCGACTTAGTACTGAATTTATTTATAAATGTTCTATATAATATATCGGATTCGATATTATGTGCATCATATACTTTTGGAATGGTTGAAATATTTTTCACGTACGCCGACATTAAAAGCGATTCAACATGGAGAATCTGGAAATTATTATGATTGATTATATGAGAGATCTGCTCTTGAATTTTTGTTGAATAACAACTTAACATTGTCTCATAAGGGTTCCGGGATAAGAGTGATCTTAGCCGCCCATATTTTTTCGCCAGGAATGGTAATGGATAAACGGTACAATATTTTTCCAGTCCCATTACATCTTTAATTTCACCGGGACGAACTAAAAATAATACGGAGATATCGTGGTATTTTGATATTGTTTTAATTAAATTAAAATTTCTGATTTTTGCTCCACTATTCGGCGGGTAGGGCGGATTCGGTGCTAAGAGAAGTATATTCATAATTTATTTTTTTTCCTGACAGGATTCAAATAATATATGGCAGCAAATTTCAGTTCCATGGCCATCTGCCTGGAATGGGATCGCAGCCAGTTCATTAAATGTCCATAGCAGCATACTCTTTCATAAAAGGCCAGGGAAAAGCGATTTGTTGAATTGAAATATTCAAAAAAAAACCTCCAGTGCGGAAATGATATCTGTCCTCCCTTTGACGAATCGAACCAGACACTGCGATGGTGCATATCCGGGTGCGCCCTGACAGAGCGCTCTGCATGGTCCCTGTTGAAAAAAAGATATTCGGGAATCTCAAAGAACCGACCGAGCAGGCTAAGTTCGGCAAGTAAACCCAGGTCAGAACCCGGATAAGATTTGATAAGTGAAGTTTTCCTGAGCACATCGGACCGGATCAATCCGAATACCTCAAAACACATCGGATGAAAGAATATGGCGTCACCGAACCGATCCTGGGGCTTCACGGAATTAACACTCAGTTTTCTTGCTAAGTAGCGTCTGCTGAATGGAAGATTGAATCGGATTTTTTTATTGGTTTGGTTGGTATTCAGCTTAAGAATGTAGTCTGCAATGACAGTCCCATATTCATCGATGATCTCAGTTCTGGAACTGCAAAGCACAATTGAATTATCTTCCTCAAGAACTTTTATGCACTTTGATAGATAATCCGGAGCTATGAGGTCGTCATGTGCAGCCCATTTGAAATAGGCACCTGAAGATAAACTAAATACGTTATTAAAGTTCCAGGCAGCACCGCGATTTTTCTCAATCCTGTGATAACGAATACGGGAATCTTTCTTTGCGTATGCCTGACAGATTTCCTGCGTTCTGTCCGTGGAGGCGTTGTCAGAAATTACCAGCTCGAAATCCGTAAACGTCTGGGCCAAGATTGAGTCCAGCGCCGCCTCAAGATATTTTTCACCATTGTACACTGGTAAACCGAAACTTACTGGAACTCTGGATTTTTTATTATTATATTTTTCTCCTTCTGATCCCGGATTCATTTTTTTATCAACCTCAAACAAATATCAATTGTGCTGATACTCCTAAACCATTCATTATCTGCTGGATTTCATTTTTATATATTGCATTCATTATTATTATTTTATCAGGCTGGTATCCTCTCAGG
This sequence comes from Candidatus Methanoperedens sp., assembly GCA_012026795.1. Lineage (NCBI taxonomy): Archaea > Methanobacteriati > Methanobacteriota > Methanomicrobia > Methanosarcinales > Candidatus Methanoperedentaceae > Candidatus Methanoperedens > Candidatus Methanoperedens sp. Next base: position 136,191 of record VEPM01000001.1, on the reverse strand, counting down.
AACTCAGGTGAACATATTTTCTGGCCTGTCCCCGGAATATATTTTCCCTGTTTACGGGGATTGATATCAATGACATATCCTATCTGCTTTTTGGCCCCGATCATATTCAAGAACGTGACACCTTTAGAGCCGGCTCCCCACAATACAATCTTCTGTCCGGACTGTTCAACAGTTTTGATTTCTTTCTTCCAGGTTCTTATTTTAGTATGGAATTTCCTTACAAACAGGTCCAATAAAAGTTTCATATTGGATTCATATCCTGTTTTTCGGCTGGATTGCGAAGTACCAGCTATAGCCTCTATGAAAAGAAATTGACCATTATATGAATCGTTTAATGCACAAATCGAGAATCCGCATGAAGCGAATAAATAAGCAAGTGATCGTTTGCTGAAAAATGACCTATGCTCATAAATCAGGTCCCATATTCCAAGATCCTTCAAAGTATAATCTGCATTCGGGACCTCAAAAAAAACAACTGTACGATTATCACCTATCATTTTGCGAATTTCAGTCAGAAAATCAACCGGAGATTCGATATGTTCCAGGACCTGCCGGCAACATATGAAATCAGCCCTGTAATCCAGGTATCTTTGCGAATAAAAATCTTTAATGAAAGTAATTTCCGGATCAGGGCAGGGTGTCTCCCCGACATTTTCATAACTGGAATCAAATCCAACTCCCCGGTTTTTGCCGGTTTTACATAGCAATTTTAAGAAATCCCCTTTTCCGCATCCTATCTCAATTATACTTTTTCCGTGTAAATTGTAGGTTTCTGTCAATCTATCTGCCAATTCTTTAGCATAACCCTGGAAAATTTGAGAAAAATGTAATGAATTTTCATATTGTTGCGTATATTCCATTAGCCTGGGGTCAAAAGCACAATTAAAAATATGTTCACAATCTTCACAGAACATTAAAATAATATCGGACCTTGGAGCGTTCAAAGCATCGTCGCTTGTTTCCCAGAGAAGGTTGCAATGGACGGGGACATCCGGAATCTTAAGAAAAACATCAGTATTTGATGATCTGCAGACAGGACATATACTTTCTTTGCAAGCATTCTTATTATTCACTATATCCTTATTCACTATATTCTTATTATTCACTAACATCGGCTCATTCGAATTATGTTCAATTTTCTTTTTTCCATGCTCTAAATTTGTTAAACGGATTTTAGTTCTGCAGTAACATCCATTTTATCAAGAGTCTCCTGGATTTCATTACGATAAATTGGATTCATAACTATAATTGTATCAGGCTTGTACTGAATTAAAAACTCCGGGGCAATGACCTTTTGCCCTGTACCTGCCATATATGTTCCATGTTTTTTTGGATTGATATCAACTACATATTCTATCTCTTTAAGAATGTTGAGAGTGGTTAGAAATGCAACTCCTTTGGAACCTCCTCCCCAGAGGACTACTTTGCGGCCTTTTTTCCTTGAATTTTCAAAGTAGCTTTTCCACGTATTTAATTGTTTCTTACAGTTCTTAGAGAAGATATCAACCTGGCTTTTTAGTTGCACTATATCCTCTTCCGCTGGTAACAAATTAGGTTTCCCTCCCTGGCTTAACCGTGCTCCCAACATTATATACTGATCGTCATAATCAATATACAGATCCGTAATTTCAAAACCGTTATTTCTAAACAATCTAGCCAGGGATCCCGGACTGAAATACGAGCAGTGTTCATAATATATGTCCCAGAATGCCTGCTCTTTCAGGATTCGCCTGACATCGGGAACCTGGAAAAATACTGTGGTATCAGGTTTGTTATGAATTGATTTTTTAACAGTTCTTATAAAATCAGCTGTTTCATATATATGTTCAAGTGTCATTCTGCAGCAAAGGAAGTCACATTGAATATCAGCATATTTTTCTGAATAAAAGTCTTTTATGATGGAAACGTGGTTTTTTTCAAGATTATCATTGCGTCCTGGTATATAAGCCGGATCAAAGCCCCTGCCGCGATTATTCCCAAGCTCGCAAAGCATTGATAAAAACTCCCCCTGACCACATCCGATTTCAATTATGTCCCTGCCATGAAGATCATAGCGATCAATTAAACTCCGGGCTAATTTCCGGGCAAATAGATTAAAAGTTGTTGAATAAATTTGTGTTGATTCATATTCATTTGAATATTCATGGACACTTGAGTCAAATGAAACGTTTGAGATAAAACCACATTTTTCACAAAATCCCAGTTCAATATCTCTTTTCGGATATGTTATGGCTTTCTCCTTGGTTTTTAATAATTGTACACTATGAATAGGTATGTCTGCAATTTCATAAATTATGGATGGCATTTCCAATGAGCCACAATTCGGACATGATCTTTTTTCTAACATTGTAATTCCTTTCATTAGTAAAATTTTTGCTTTTATAATAAATTTAACGCATATTAAATGTTGTTAAAGTTAATATCATCATGAGATCAGGTTTGAATATAACATTCGAATGTCTTCTTTTAATCTGCCATTTGTCAGAATAAAAAGGATTAATACATACATAATAATTCCTGACAGGACTAGAAATATTAGATACAACAAAGGATATTTTGAAATAATATCATACATTTTTGTATATTCTTTAATTCCTATAATAAAAATTGCCATTAGAATTGCTGAGAAAAATGGTGGTATTAATATTTTGACAAAACTCTTTCCCTCTATTCCCAGAAATTTTACTGCAAGACTAAAACTAATAGGTGCGAAAATTAATCCGGAGAGAGAAACAAGAGATGCTACTCCAGTTAAACCAAAAATTTTTGCTGCAGGGATAATAAATAAAATTATTAAAAATAATTGCATTCCAACCAGTATTGTTGGTATATTGGGCTTTCCCATAGAAAGGTATAGACTGCTCGTTGCTGAAGAAAGTGAATAAACCAAGCCTGCAATACATAATATCTGTAAAGGTAAAATTGAGGGAGCCCATTTTTCTCCGAGTACTATCTTTACAAATTCCGGGGCGATTGCAAAGATACCAAGTGTAATAGGTATGGTGATGATAGAGGTATATTTCAGGGTTTTTAAAAATGCATTTCCCAGTCTGGGAATATCATTACTGATATTTGAAAATGTTGAAAACAGGACTTTATCAAATATTACAACTATCTGCCTGGATGAAAAGGTTGCCCAGGTATAAGCTATTATGTAATATCCCACAACTGTTGGTCCTATTAGCTTTCCTAAAACGGTATAAATTAAATTATCAAAAGCTAAAATTATAAATCCGGTTGCCATTACGTACTTTCCATAGTTGAAAAGTTCTTTTGCTATTTTTTTATCTAATTGTAAATGGAATTTCCATGGGTTTATTATCCAGAAAATGATAGAAGAGACTACCCCTTGTATAATTCTGCCATATACAAGACTCCAAAAAGAATAGCCGCTATACGCCATGAAAATTGCCACTCCGGAATATGAAATAGTGCCTAAAAAACCGGATATAACGATCTTTTCGAACCTGAGTTCCTTTGTCAATTTCGTATTAGGTATAAAATTGAAATTTTCAATTATAATAACAATCGCAGAAATTTTCAAGATTGAGGAAATTACCTGGTCTTTAAAAAAATTTGCCCATAGAGGAGCGACAATATAAACTACACCAAAAAGAAGAACACTCATTATTAACCTAATAGAAAATCCGGTCCTTAAGGAGTCTTCAACGTTTTCCTTTCTTTGAATTACTGCACTGGACATTCCAAAATCTTTTAATCCATCAACTAATGTAATCAATATACCGGCTATTGCGACAATGCCAAAATCCGATGGCGAGAGTAGTCGAGCCAGGATAATCAGGGTTACTAAATTGAGAATTTTTCCAAAAACCTGAAATGAACCAACAGCACTTATATTTTTCAACGTTTTTTTTGTTAAGGACATAATTATACTCCTCTCTAACTCAGGATATTGTTGGCAATTTCTCAGCGACCCGTTTATTGGATAATCCCGGTTTCATAAGATACCTTACGAGAAAGCAATTCAAAGGCAGAATTTAGTTCTTTGGAAATTTCTTATAAAGGCAAATTTATAGTCTATTATGTTGAGACTCTATATATATTATATAGCAACAAATCTCTTAATAAGGAGAAAACATTAGCTATTGGAATGAAAAGAAATCCTGCCCTTTTTCGGACCCATATATCCTGAATCCATATTTATATCTATATCTGATGACCATCCAAAATTTTTTCATAATTATGTAATAAATTCTCAACCACCCTGTCCCATGAAAAAATTTCAATCACCCGCTGTCGGCCTGCCTTCCCCATCTTCTCCCTCAATTCATCATCTGAAATAAGCTTTAATATTGCACTGGCTAAACCACCCGCATCATCCCGTTCAACCAGTAATCCGGTCTTACCATCTTCCACAATTTCGGTTATTCCTCCTCCGCGCGTCGTAATTACCGGAATCTCACAGGCCATAGCTTCAATAATGGGCATTCCAAAAGGCTCATCCCAGACCGAAGGAAATACAAATATATCAGCGTTTAAATAATAAGCTCTTAACTGTGATTGCGCAATATTGCCCGGGAAATTTATGTGATTTGCCAGATCCTTAGGCATTTTATCCCGAAGTTGGGTGAAATAACTGCTGCCTGAGCTTTTATCGTAGAATAACGCCAGCCTGGATACTTTTTCATCGTCCTCTACACGAATGATAAACTCAAATGGTGTTTCGGCATCAGGACCAACGGCATCAAGCTGTATTTCAGGAAATTTTTCTACAACCGTCTTAAGAGCCTCTAATAATACATGCACGCCTTTTTCCGGCGAAATCCTGCCCACAAACAGCAATTTTTTAATATCATTGTTTTTCGTGGGGTTTTTATCATATTTTGCCGGGAAATTGTTAATATCAGCGCCATTATAGACGGTCTGGCACCGGCTTGCAAATTGAGGGAAACGGCATCGGATATTTTCAGTAATGAAATCACTGCAGCCAAGTACTAAATTGGCCTTACTGAGCCTTTTTCCAATAACGCTTTTATCAAGCTGCGCCATCCAATCACATTCCATATGCAGGACGATCTTGAGTCCGGGATTTAAAGCACGGATAACTGGAATAAACTGGGAAAAATTGTAGATATGAACGATATCGCATCTCTGCTTCCTCAGGTCGTTTGCTACCTGCAAAATATATCCAAGATAATACAACCTGGATAGGAACATAGGTTGTTTAACCGGACGAAGCTTTGAAAATGGAGAAATAAATTTCAGCAGGAACTTCCTATCAAAATAAGTAGGTATTTGTAAATATTCTATTTTATCTTCCCATTTTTCTTTCTTCCGGATGCCTGGTCCGGGTGAATAAACAATGACATTATGGGAACCAGCCAATCGGCGTGCAAACTCGTATGTTATTATCTCAATCGAACCCCGTGAGGATGGTGGAAACATCTGGCCGATAGGTTGATTGATAATTGCTATTTTCATTCTACCAACTGTTTTCCCTGTTTTTAGTGAACTATGTTCTTATATATAGACTATCTTATATAGATATCTGTGAATGCAGTACTTTCCGAATACCCTGAAGCACCTTCAGGGTAGCTCAGCGATATACATTCCAGTACAATAATTCCATGATATAATTCAACCTCAGGGCCATACTGGTTGCCCGCCATTAGGCGGCACTATTATAGCAGTATACCGTACCTTCATCGGATAATACAGGCTGAAGTCTTCGCCATCAAATGGCCCAAAAGGAGGTCTATATCGATTATCTACCGGCATACCATATCTATCTTTAACAACGAGCATCCGTTCAAGAAGCTGCCTGCTCCAGTCGATTTTGTAATACTGGTACAATGATGTCATTGGCTGGCTGGCATAATAGGTACCTGTGCTGTTGAACTTCTGGTAATTTGTACAGGCATGTTTTGATGCTATAAGTGCATCCTGGAATAAACACATCTGATAATTTACAATTTTCGTGCTTGGTTTGGTGATTACCTGTAGCCTCGAATAGATTGTTCCACCTGCGTAATTTACAGGAGAAACAAGATTACTCGGGATATTGCCAACGCCGAAGAACGAGAATGCCCTCGTATTCGTATTGTGGATATAGTTCACATCAATTATAACAAGCTGTCTGGTATTGGATGATGCTTTAACAGTCAGGATCGCCTGGTTGCTGGTAACGCTTCCCTTTGCATTTGTCACTTTGACCCTGTATGCTGCCCCATTATATGATAGAGTCGCGGAAGGGGTTGTGTACGATGCGCCTGTCGCACCCGGGATATTTGTCCCATTCTTCTGCCACTGATACGCCAATGGCGCTGTGCCCGTGGCCGCAACGCTGAATGTAGCGGTCTGTCCCACTGTAATTGTCCTGCTAACTGGCTGGGTAACAATTGTCGGTGGTGCTTGTGTATCAAGGGAAACTTTCGTAAGAACAACATCATCAAGGTAATACTGATCAGAAGCAGCATCGTAAGGTGCCAGCCAGAACATCAGGCGGCCATCGCTCACTGTTGTGGAAAAACCAGTTGTAGTAAACTGAATTGAGTATTGTTTCCATGAAGTTCCAAGGTTAACTTCATAGCCCGACAAACCATAATTGGTATAGGGAGAGCCGTGCTTCAGAAGAGAAATAGAAAGATCATGGCCTGTGTTAGAATATGCCTTAAAGCTCAGGTTGTATTTAGAGTTGGGATCAAGCACCAGGCCTTTCTGAAATAACTGGACATTTGTCCCTGGTGAGGATATCGTTATATGGCCTGCATAAGTACCCACGATGCCAGGAGCGTTATTTAAGAATTTTCCTGCCCCATTCGTATAGAAGGACCAGGGAGAGATGCCTGACTCAAATCCCGGATTTATAAGAATGTTGACCGACGTGGCAGAAGATATACCCGGTATTGCCAGTATTAAAATACATAGAAATCCGAGATACCTTTTTATCCATTCCAGTTTTATTCGTAAAATTCCTGTTTCCGCTATATAAGACCCATCATTTTTCTTTAGCATTTTCTATCTCTTCCTGTTTATCTAATCAAAGATAGTTGACAGTTCAATATTATTATCTATTAAATATTTCGACAATTTTTTTGGTTTATATGGCGTTTTTAAAGTTTATTAAGTCATATTCAGTAATTTAATTGGCTAATATCATTTTATTTTAATATCAGGACTTAAAATTGATCATATGCCGGATATTTTGAGCTTATAGGTTATATTTCCATGAGATAAGTTTTTAAATTTCGATGTTTTATACGGTTTTCTGAATATTCTCCTTTGCGGGACTGCCAACAATTAAATCTAATTGTCCCAAACCGGCTGTCCGCCGCCCGGCGGTACTACTATGGCAGTATATCTTACCTGCATCGGATAATATAGACCTAAGTTTCCGCCATCAAATGGCCCAAAAGGAGGTCGATATCGAGTATCTACCGGCATACCGTTTTTATCTTTTACGACAAGCATCCGGTCAAGGAGTTTCCTGTCCCATGAGATATTGTAATATTGATACAATGATGTCATTGACTGACTGGCATAATAGGTGCCTGTGCTGTCGAACTTCATGTAATTTGTACAGGCATGCTTCTCTGCTACAATTTTATCCTGGAATAGACATAACTGGTAATTTACAGTTTTCGTGCTTGGTTTGGTGATTACCTGAAGCCTCTGATAGATTGTTCCACCTGCGTAATTTATAGGTGAAACCAGGTTACCCGGGATATTGCCAACGCCGAAGAATGAGAACGCCATCGTAACATTATTGTGGGTATAATATTCATCAATTATAACAAGCTGGTTGGGATTGGACGGTGCTTTAACAGTCAGAGTTGCCTGGTTGCTGGTAACGCTTCCCTTTACGTTTGTCACTATGACAGAATACAGCGTCCCATTATCAGATTGGGTCACGGGAGGGGTCGCATACCACGCATTGGTAGCACCGGGTATGGATACATCATTCTTCTGCCACTGGTAGGATAGGGGTAATTGGCCTGTAGCACCGACAGTGAATGTTGCTGTTTTTCCCGATGTAACTGAAATGCTTGAAGGCTGCGTTACAATGATCGGTGGGCTTACACTGTCAAATTGTTCCACCATGCCTGTAGTAATACCCAGATCCTTATATGCTGAGTAAACGGTCTTCGAGCCTGGTGCAAACTCTGTCCCGTCCATAAGACCCATTGTGAAATGCTGCGGACCGGATTGTGGCGAAATTGTAGGAGTCATTGAATAAGTCCTGCCAAAACCAAAGACTACCATTGAGCCTCCGGTATCAGTCATCGGATGGTATTCATCAATTAATGAGTCATCCTCATGGTGCGATAGGAACAGGGAGCGATTCACATTCGGATCACTGAAATAAACCCATTCGTCCGTGGGGATGTCAAGATTAACTCTCACAGAGAGCAGGGTCTTTTGATTGTTTGACCTGACCATGAAATCCGTATTTTGATCTAAGGACCCACCTGGAGTACCCTCGTAGAGCCACCAGTAGGTGCCACCTGCTTTCACTATGGTATTTGTAGCATATCCTGGATAGAAGTCCCAGAGACTTTCCCATAGTCCGTTATTTGTGACTGACCTTACCCTGATCTTTAGCGGTCCCTGTGAGACTATACTGCTTGTTCCTGTTGTCCAGCCAGGGTGAAAAATACCATTAGCATAAACATTGGGAATGCCGCGGTATCCCCCTCCTGCACTGGTCCAGGGAGTCGGATGGAAATTGATCCAGTCATTATTTGATGCATCCACAAGACTTGACAAACCGCCTGCCTGTTTCTGGAAATAATAAGTGCTTCCGGCTGCCCCTATCTGATAGCTTAACTGCCCTTCATCAGAGACATTATCGGTAAGTGTAACCTGTGGAGTCACAGACAGGGGGGAATAAGGTATGCCTGCCAGGCCAAAGTAAACCTGGTAATACCTGTTAGCGTTTGCCTGTGTCTTTCCAGTCATGATGAAAACGACAGTCCCGGTCGCTTTTGTAGCTGGATCAAAGTCAGGGTCTTTATCGAACTGGAACGGGACCGTAGAGCTCAACACCACGCCCAGGCTATCTGTCTCAACAACCCGTAATGAGTTCTCATCAAAGGTGCCAGCCTGTCCAAGTATGTTAAGCATGTTGGTAAAGTTTAAACTCACTTCAACTGGTTTTTCAGATCGTTCGTACTGTGTGGCATTAACTATCACAGGTATGCGGAAATTGCGCTGTGCATCCCACCACTGTAAATCAGCTTCAACTACTGACAGTGTTACCTCATTGCTTGTCGCGCTTCCATAACCGTTTGACACTACAACACTGAACTTGGTGCCGTTATCCGGTAAGTAAACGGCAGAAGTTGTGTACGAAGAACCGGTTGCATTCGCTATGTCCACACCATTCTTCTTCCATTGGTAACTCAATGGCGGGGTTCCGCCTGCCGCAACACTGAACATCGCTGTTGACCCATTCAATACAGTTGTATTTACAGGCTGCATTGTTATGATTGCTGGCAGCGGTGTATCTTCAGGAACAACAGGAGAAGAGGTATCAAAGAAATAGTCGACAAGACTGGTAAAGGCAGGACTGTTGCTGCTGCTGCTTCCTGCATTCCCGGCGAACGGTCCTGCAGAATTCACTGTTAATACATAACTGAAATCAGCAGCAAGAATCCAGTTCACACCGTCGTTTGAGTAAAACTGTTTCCAGTTGTTCCCTGTCCTGTTAATTTTCATATACATGGGATTACTTTGAGGAATCCTGAGGTTGTATCGCACTGAGGGAGATCCTGCATTAACACTTAATGCGAATATATTGGTTGTTGCTGATGTTGCCGAATTACTGTTAAAATCAAACCTGATGTAATTGCTGCTATCCTGCTCGATAATTACTCCCTGGCTCTGATATGGGGATGCCGTCACGGATTGGAATTTTAACTCTGTCTCAAAATTTTTATTGTCGATAGACTGCATTACACGCGGAGCATTGTTCGTTATCCAGGCATCATGTGATAGACCTCCGGGAACAGCGATAGATAACAGTGCATCCTGTGTGCCATTACCAATAACAGTAATTGTAGCATCGCCTCTTGGATTTATCGGCTTCCAGACCGAAGCATTCAGGGTGAAAGCATTGAAATCATCAGAAACGATGTTCCTGGTCGAAACTTCAGTTACCGACAGTGTTGCTTCATCGCTTGTCACGTTTCCATAAGCGTTTGACACTATTACCTGATATACTGTCCCATTATCTGATATGGTCGCGGGAAGCGTTGTATACAATGCGCCTGTGGCACCGGTGATGTTTGTCCCATTCTTCTGCCACTGGTACGTCAACGGCGCTGTGCCCGTGGCCGCAACGCTGAATGCAGCGGTCTGTCCCGCTGTAATTGTCTGGCTAACTGGCTGGGTAATAATTGTCGGCGGTACTTGCGTGTCCTGGGAAACTTTGGTGAGAACAACATCATCAAAGTAATACTGATCAGAAGCAGCATCGTATGGTGCCAGCCAGAACATCAGGCGGCCATCGCTCACTGCTGTGGAAAAACCAGTTGTATTTATCTGGACTGAATATTCAGCCCATGAAGTGCCAAGGTTCACCACATAGTTCGATAATCCATAATTGGTATAGGGGGAGCCCTGCTTCCGAAGCGAAATAGAAAGATCGTGGCCTGTGTTAGAATATGCCTTAAAGCTCAGGATGTATTTAGTTTTAGGATCAAGCACAAGGCCTGCCTGATATAACTGGACATTGGTTCCCTGCAGGGAAATTGTAATATGACCTGCATGCGGGCTTCCTGCACCTTGCGCATCGTTCAAAAATTTGGCTGCCCCATTGGTATAGAAGAGCCAGGGAGAGGTACCCGACTCAAATCCCGGATTAGAAACTGCATTCAGTGGCTCTGCTGATAATGGACTTACCTGGATTGCAAGGAACAGGACGCTGATTAACAAGCATCCTGTGTATCTTTTCATTAAGCTCATCTTTGTTCCTCAATTTATTTTTCTATTTACAGTTCACATCAGGTTACTTTTTCCAACCTGATGTCGTCGAAGTAATAAGTCTCTCCTTTTGCTGCAAAACTGACAAACCAGAACCGTATTCTTCCATCTTTCACTGTCCCGGAGAAACCGCTTGTGTTAAATTCAGTGATGAAGGACTGCCAGCTGCTATTAAGATTAAACGTTTTGGATAAACCATAGTTGGTGTATGGTGAAACGTCCTTAAGCAAATTCACAGTCACATCATGTCCCGCGGTTGAATATCCTGCAAAACTCAGCCGATAGCGAGTATTCGGTTCCAGAGTCCTTCCTGTCTGGTATGTCTGCATATTCGTACCAACAGTGGTGAAAGCAATTTTTAATGCGTTGCCAGTTCCGTCATAACCAGGAGGTGCTGCACTATAAGTCCATGCTCCGTTCGTGTAGAAACTCCATGATGTGGTTCCCGATTCAAACCCGCCATTGCTGACCAGATTTGGCTGCATGGATACGGTTGTGAACTGCCAGGTAACCGATGCCGCCATACTATTACCAGCTATATCTTTCGCACCTGTCCCGACTGTTACATTGTAGACAGTATTGTAGGAAAGGTTCGTGGGCGGCGTATATTTCATGGTGTTGCCGCTCCAGTTGAAAGTCCCTCCTGAAATATCAGGAATCACGGAGAACGCTGACTCAGCAGATGATTTATTCATCGCTTCGCTAAAGGTCACATCTATCGAGGAAAGGACTGGAACATTTGTTCCACCGGGTGTTTTACTGATCACCGAGGGCGCAAATGTATCAGGAATCGTTGTGAACTGCCATGAATATGCAGGCAGCATATTATTTGCCATGTCCTTTGCGCCGGTTCCAATTCCAACAGAATAGGGTGTATTATATGAAAGATTCAAATCCGGGGTATAGGTCATATTATTTCCTATCCAGCTGAAACTTCCATTTGTAGCCGGATTCGTTGAGAAGGATGATATTACCGATGACTGGTTCATCTCTTCGCTGAAATTCACTGTTATCCGCGCGGTCACAGGAACACCCGTTCCGATGGGCGAATTCCCGGTGACCGATGGCGGCGTCAGATCCTGTTCTTTTGTAGTAAACGCCCATTTATACTGGGATGACATATTATTGCCATACAGGTCCTTTGCACCGGTTCCGATCGTGATATTGTAGGTTGTGTTAAACCCAAGGCTCGAACCCGGAGTATAGGTCATATTGTTCCCTATCCAGCTGAAAGTCCCTCCTGAAATATCAGGAATCACGGAGAACGCTGACTCAGCAGCCGATTTATTCATCGCTTCGCTGAAGGTGACACCTATCTTCGTTGTATAAGGAACACCTGTTCCTGAGGGCGAATTCCCGATAACCGCCGGGGGTATTAAATCCGCCGGGATTGTAAGCACCGCTTCATTGCTTGGAACGCTGCCGAATTCATTGGTCACTATGACACGGTATCTGGAACCATTGTCTGCCGGTGTCGTCGATGGAGTAGTATAGGTCTGGTTGTGCTCACCATTGATATTCACGCCGTTCTTCTGCCACTGGTAGTATAACGGTGCCTGTCCTGATGCCACAACACTAAATGTGGCATTCGACCCTATAGTAACTGTCTGATTCACGGGCTGGGTCGTAATAACCGGAGGATTATCCCACACAGGCTGTCCGCCGCCCGGCGGTACTATTATGGCAGTATATCTCACCTGCATCGGATAATAGAGATACAGGTTAGGCCAGCCGCTCCAATTTCCGTCAAATCCGTATCGGGTATCAACAGGCCAGCCAGTTAAATCTTTAACAACAAGCATCTGGTCAAGAAGTTTCCTGTCCCATGAGATATTATAATATTGATACAATGATGTCATTGACTGACTGGCATAATAGGTACCTGTGCGGTTGAACTTCTGGTAATTTGTACAGGCATGCTTTGATTCTACAATCTGGTCCTGGAATACACACATCTGATAATTTATAACTTTCGTGCTTGGTTTTGTGATTACCTGTAGCCTCGAGTAGATTGTTCCGCCTGCATAATTTATAGGCGAGACCAGGTTATCCGGGACATTAGGTTTACCAAAGTATGAGAACGCCATCGTATAATTATTGTGGGTATAGTTTACATCCATTATGATCAACTGGTTGTTATTGGACGATGCCCCGATCCTCAGGGTTGCCTGGTTGCTGGCAACGCTTCCTTTATCGTTTGTCACTATGACCGAATATAGCGCCCCATTATCTGATTGGGCCGTGGGAGGCGTAGTATATGATGCGCCTATCGCATCCGGGATGTCTGCTCCATTCTTCTTCCACTGGTAAGATAGAGGTAATTGACCTATGGCACCGACACTGAATGTTGCTGTTTTTCCCAGTGTAACCAAACTATCTGCAGGCTGTGTTACAATGATTGGTGGGCTTACACTGTCAAATTGTTCTACCATGCCTGTCGTAATACTCAGATCCTTATATGCTGAGTAAATGGTCTTTGAGCCTGGTGTAAACTCTGTCCCGTCCATAAGACCCATTGTGAAATGCTGCGGACCGGATTGTGGCGAAATAGTAGCAGTCTGGGAGTAAGTCCTGCCAAAACCAAAGACTACCATTGAGCCTCCGGTATCCGTCATCGGATGGTATTCATCAATTAATGTATCATCCTCATGGTGTGAGACGAACAGGGAACGATTCACATTCGGATCACTGAAATAAACCCATTCATTTGTGGGAATATCATCATTTGTTCTCACAGAGAGCATGGTCTTCCTATTATCAGATCTGACCATGAAATCCGTATTTTGATCTAAGGACCCACCGGGAGTACCTTCGTAGAGCCACCAGTAGGTGCCACCTGCTTTCACTATAGTGTTTGTAGCATATCCGGGATAGAAGTCCCAGAGACTTTCCCATAGTCCGTTATTTGTGACTGACCTTATTCTGATCTTTAGCGGTCCCTGTGAGACTATACTGCTTGTACCTGTTGTCCAGCCAGGGTGGAAAATCCCGTTAGCATAAACATTGGGAATGCCGCGATATCCCCCTCCTGCACTGGTCCAGGGAGTCGGATGGAAATTGATCCAGTCGTTATTTGATGCATCCACAAGACTTGACAAACCGCCTGCCTGTTTCTGGAAATAATAAGTGCTTCCGGCTGCCCCTATCTGATAGCTTAACTGCCCTTCATCAGAGACATTATCGGTAAGTGTAACCTGTGGAGTCACAGATAGAGGGGAATAAGGTGTGCCTGCCAGGCCAAAGTAAACCTGGTAATACCTGTTAGCGTTTGCCTGTGTCTTCCCGGTCATGATGAAAACGATAGTCCCGGTCGCTTTTGTAGCTGAATCAAAGTCAGGGTCTTTATCGAACTGGAACGGGACCGTAGAGCTCAGCACCATACCCAGGCTATCTGTCTCAACAACTCTTAACGAATTCTCATCAAAGATGCCCGTCTGTCCCAGTATGTTAAGCATGTGGGTAAAGTCCAGGCGCGCTTCAACGGGTTTTTCAGATCGTTCGTACTGTGTGGCATTAACTATCACAGGTATGCGGAAATTGCGCTGTGTATCCCACCACTGCGAATTAGCTTCAATTACTGACAGCATCGCCTCATCGCTTGTTGCGCTTCCATAACCGTTTGACACCACGACACTGAACTTGGTGCCGTTATCCGGTAAGTAAACGGTAGGAGTTGTGTACGAAGAACCGGTTGCATTCGCTATGTTCACGCCATTCTTCTTCCATTGGTAACTCAACGGCGGGGTTCCGCCTGCCGCAACACTGAACATCGCTGTTGATCCATTCAATACAGTTGTATTTACAGGCTGCATTGTTATGATTGCTGGCAGCGGTGTATCTTCAGGAACAACAGGAGAAGAGGTATCAAAGAAATAGTCGATAAGACCGGTAACTGCGTTCCCCGTATTCGCAAGATAAGGTCCTACTGAGGTCACAGTCAATACCTGGCTGAAGCTGGGTGCAAAGATCCAGTTCACACCATCATATGAATATGATTGCAGCCACTGGTTGCCTATCCTTTTTACCCGTAAGAATATTGGATTATTTGGATTTATCTGGATATCGGTTTTTATACTTGCAGACCCGCTGATAATGCTTGCCGCGAATAGTCTCGTTCTTGTTGCCTCCCTGACAAAATCAAACCGCAGGTAGTTGTTGCTATCCTGCTGTACAATCAATCCCTGGGTCTGTAAATCTGATGTCGGGGTCTGGAACTTCACCTCTATCTCAAAATCCTTATTTGGGGCTGGCTGCATGATTCTCGGTGCCGTATTTTGTAACCATGCACTATGTGATAGGCCAGCCGGCAGGGTAATAGATAATAATGAATCAGAAGTCCCATTCCCTGTTATGGCAAATGTCGCATCACCCAGTGGATTAACTTTGGTCCACAGCGATGTGTTCAGGGAGGGAGCATTGAAATCATCCGATTTAATGCCAGGCGCAGTCACCAGAGTCGTAAAGCTCAGGTCTGCTGTACTGGCGGAATTACCTGCTGTATCTGTGGAATTGATACGATAGTGGTATTGCGTCCCGGCTATCAGACCTGT
Source organism: Candidatus Methanoperedens sp. (assembly GCA_012026795.1). Lineage (NCBI taxonomy): Archaea > Methanobacteriati > Methanobacteriota > Methanomicrobia > Methanosarcinales > Candidatus Methanoperedentaceae > Candidatus Methanoperedens > Candidatus Methanoperedens sp. Next base: position 120,697 of record VEPM01000001.1, on the reverse strand, counting down.
CAGGGTAATCGCATGAGACGTCGTTAATGTTCCGTCAACAACACTGCCATTCTCATAAGCTGCGCTTTGTCCATAGGAAACGTTGCTTGTTGCCGATTCATCCGTATTCCACCTGATAATTGCCGAGGACACATCCGGCATAGATACAACATTACTTATGGCCGGTGGTGTGGTATCAATATCAAACGGCCCGGGTTTGATACTAACATTTCCTATGCTTACGTCTGCATTATGAACCATAAGCACAACAGAACCATTTTTCAATTCACCCGGAATTCCGGAACCGCTGATAGTCCACTCAGAAGGCTCAAATGTGCCCTGTTCCCATACCTTAAGGGAATAGATTGAATTTAAACCAACTGTCTGCACCCTCATCTTGAAGATATAGGGGATACCAACTGTAAGTTTCTTTCCACTTGTATCATCTGCAATTATACTGCCACCATTTCCCTGGATTTGCAGCCTGTAATTATTTGATCCGACATATGAATAGCCTGCTAAGGCTCCCAGTGGCCACCAGCCGTTTCTGGGCTGCTTGCCATTCCAATCATAATGACCCTTCCATCTAACGGTGAAACCGATAAAATTTCCCATAGGGTTGGTAGCCAAGGGAGAGTTAAGAGTCATCGGAGCTGTGATCTCATAATCGTCCCATGTCATATTACCAATAGCGACCAAACGGTCATAGCCAATGGGGGAACGGATACTGTTAGCTTCTAAAGTCCATTTTCCATCAACAACCTGGGCTACATCCTGGATATTGGTAACATCGCTCCAGTTGATAGAGTAAGTTCTCGGCCAGGAGTTGTTACAGGAATACTGGACTGTCATCAATTCGTTTTTCACGTTTCCTGCGCCATCAGCAGCCCTGATTTCTATCTGATTGTTCCCACACAAGAGGTCTATATAGTTGATCTCAATATTGAAATCACCTCTGGACTGGAGACGCATGCCATCAGGCCCTACTGTAAGAGGCCGGGCACTTCCCCCGTTCAGGGAATAATTCATTGAGACAACCCCGGACTCATCATTGACATTGCCAAGAATGTTCACCCACTGCTGGGGGACGCCAATTTGTCCGAAGCTCTGCGGGTTTCCATACCAGAGGGAAATGCCGGGAGGATTATGATCAGTATTGTCTTCAGGTACCACAGGGGATGATGAATTGAAGAAATAATCGATCTTAGCGTTAAATGCAGGTGCCGGGCTTCCCGCGTTACCTGCGTATGGACCTACAGTGTTCACCGTTAATACTTGAGCGAAATTCGCGGCAAGAGTCCAGTTGTTCCCATCGTATGAGTAATACTGTTTCCACTGATCTCCTGTCCTGTTAATCCTGAGGTACAGGGTATTGCTTGAAGTTATCAGGCTGTTGATTCTCTGGGTAGCGGATCCCGATGCAAAACTTGCAGCATAGATTTTTGTTGCAGTTGCAGAAGATCTAATGAAATCAAATCTCAGATAGTTGCTGCTATCCTGTTCTACTATTATTCCCTGTATCTGTGTCGCCGACGTCATTACAGACTCGAATTTCGCCTCGATCTGGAAATCCGTGTTGTCTGCGGTCTGCATTACACGCGGGGCATTGTTCGTTGTCCATGCATCGTGTGTAGTACCACCAGGTACGTTGATACTCAACGATGCATTTCCTGAACCTGCGCCTGTTATGGTAATTGTCGCATCACCCAGTGGATTGATGGACGTCCAGTTCGAGGTATCCAGGGGGAAGACATTGAAATCATCAGAAATGATGTTCCTGACTGTAAGCTTTGATGAATTACTGGTAGCCGTTCCCAGGGAATTTGTTACTGTAACGCTGTAAACAGCTCCGTTATCTGCCATTGTTGTTGCCGGGGTTGTGTAGGACGGACTGTTCGTACCAATGTTCACACCATTCTTCTTCCACTGGTATGAGAGGGGATTTGTTCCTGTAGCTACTACATTGAAGGTTGCTGTCTTCTTCAATTTTACACTCATATCGACCGGTTGTGTGGTGATGCCGGGTGCATTTTGCGGCAGGTAATTTGTAAAGTTCAGGTTGTTTACGTCTTTGTTTGAAATAGAGATCACAACGGATGTGTTGTTGCTGGCAATGTACCCAGGCTTTGTTTCTTCTGTTACTGTATATGTGCCCCTTAAAAGATCACGGAATACATATCGACCTGAAGAATCTGTCTTGGTGCTGTTTATCATTGACCCTGTTGTATTATTTAAAAGGTAGATATTCCAGTTTGATATACCCGGTTCACCGACATCCCAGATACCATTGTTGTTCTTATCCTCTATTACGAACCCGGAAATATTCAATTGCTTCGCAGCGGAATTTGTGAAGTTGATATTATCTATATCTTTGCCTGCTACGGTGAACACAACCGATGTGCTGTTCGTTGCAAAGTACCCGTCCTTTGTTTCTTCCTTTACTTTATATGTTCCATTTACGAGGTTATGGAATGCATATTTACCTGAAGGATCGGTCTTTATACTGGCGATCTCTACACCGGTGTTATTATTGAATAGGGATATATTCCAATCAGGTATCCCTGTTTCACCTGCATCCCATATGCCATTTTCGTTATTATCCTCGATATTGAATCCGGATACATTGGATCTTAATGCGTCTTCAGGGACAACAGGCGAATCGACATTGAAGAAATAATCAATAAGACCGGTGAAAGCCGGATTAGTTCCCGTATTCGCAATAAACGGACCTATGGCAGTCACAGTTAACGGAACATTGAAACTTGCTGGAACCGTACTATTCCAGTTTGTGCCGTCAAAGGAATATTTTTGTGTCCAGTTGTCTCCTACCCGTTTTACACGCATGTATAGAGGAGCGCCATTCTGAACCGCACCAATGGGCCTGCTCACTCTATTAAATGCAGATCCATTATTGAAATTAGCTGCAAATATAGTTATATTATTATTACCAGAGTTGAAGAAATCAAATCGAATGTAGTTGCGTTCATCCTGCTCGACGATGATCCCCTGCGTCTGGGAAGCCTTGTTTATCACGGATTTGAACATAACCTCGACTTCAAAATCATTGATATTGACATACTGCATTATCCTTGTAGCATTATTCGTTGTCCAGGGATTATGCTCTTTACCCGCAGGTATGGTAATGTTAAATAATACATCAGATGTACCGATGCCATCAATCCTGAATGACGAATCATTTTGCGGATCGATCTTTGTCCATAGCGAAGGATCCTGGTTTGGATTGCTGAAATCATCCGATACGATACCCAGTGGTTTATTTACGAAGTTCTGGTTTAAGATATCTCCGCCTGAAATCGTTATCTTGCGGGTTGAATCTGTGAGATTCTTCCAGCCTTTACGATTTTCTTCAGTTACATTGTAGGTGCCATTTATAAGATTTATAAACTTGTAGAAGCCCTCGTTATCAGTTGATGTGTTTATTGTCATCGATCCATTGGATATTGAGATATTCCAGCCAGAAATTCCAGTTCCAGCGTCTCCATTGATCTTATAACCCGATACATTATATGTATAAATTATTGGCTGGTTCCTGAAGTTCACGCTCAGATTATCCCTGCCATCGATAGTGATCTCCTGGGTCAGGGAAGTGATATTCCTCCATCCGGGTCTTACTTCTTCGGTTACATTGTATGTACCATTTACAAGGTCTTTGAATTCATAATAACCTGTACTATTAGTTGATGTTCTTATTGGCGTTGAGCCATTGGTTATCGTGATGTTCCAGCCGGCAATACCAGTATTGTCACTGGCATTGATCTTGTATCCTGAAAGGTTGTAGGTACGAACTATTGGTTTGTTAGTGAAATTTACATTGTAAATGTCATCATAATTAACTATGATCTCCAGTGAGAGCGGAGTGACATTTACCCATTCGGGTTTAATTTCTTCACTAACCGTATATGTGCCTTTTGTGATGTTCGTAAACTTGTAGGAACCGTCAATACCAGTTAATGTGCTAATCAGCATAGTGGAATTCGATATAGTGATATTCCAGCCAGACAGGCCAGCGTTATTGCTGGCATTGATCTTGAAACCTGATATATTGAATTTTGTACCTGGCAACGGGGGGTCTTCAGGGATGAGCGGAGATTTCGTATTGAAGAAATAATCTATATAACCGATATGTGCAGGTGCCGGGGTTCCAGCATTGCCTATAAAGGCTCCTACTGATGTCACCTTCAATATATATGCGAAATTGTAACCCGCTGTCCAGTTGGATCCGTCTTTTGAATAGTTCATCATCCACTGGTTTCCTGCCCTTTTCACACGCATGGTCAGATTAATCGGGTTTGGAGAACTCTTGTTAATAATATACATGGTCTTGGGTGTTCCTGCACCATTAGCAAAAGTAGCTGCAAATATTTTTAAATTAGTCACATCACTTTCAAAGTCAAACCTGATGAAATTTTTGCTGTCCTGCTGTATGATAACGCCCTCACTCTGGTACGTCTTGTTCAAGACTGACTGGAATTTGATCTCAATCTCAAAGTCCTTATCAGGAGCGTTCTGCATGATCCTCGGAGCATTATTTCCATACCAGATATCATGATCTAAACCCGAAGGGAACGAGATCTTTAACAATGCATCTTTGGTACCCGGACCTGTCATAGCAAGGGTTGCGTCATTTCTTGGATTGATAAATGTCCAGAGCGATGTGTTAAACGTTCCATCACTGAAATCATCAGAGACAATTTCAAGAGGTTTATTCATGAAGTTAACGTTCTGTACATTGCTGCCCAGTATCGTGCGACCCAGGGATAACGAAGTGACATTCAACCATTCCGGCTTGAGTTCTTCGGATATGGTGTAAGTACCATTCAAAAGGTCTGTGAATTCATAATAACCCGCATTATTGGTTATTGTTTTTATTGTTGCCGAGCCATTGGTTATCGTGATGTTCCAGCCCTGGAGTCCGGTATTGTCAATAGCATTGATCGTGTAACCTGAGAGCTTGTAGGTATAAACTCTTGGCTGGTTCCTGAAGTTCACGCTCAGATTATCCTTGCCATCGATAGTGATTTTCTGGGTCAGGGGGGTGACATTTACCCAGTCTGGTAGTTCTTCTTCAGTAACATTGTATGTACCATTTAAAAGGTCGGTGAATTCGTAGTAACCCATTACGTCAGTTGATGTTTTTATTGTTGCTGAGCCATTAGTTAGTGTGATGTTCCAGCCTTTAATTCCGGTATTGTCACTGGCATTGATCTTGTAACCTGAGAGTTTGTAAGTATTAATGGTTGGCCGGTTCGTGAAATTCTTAAATATGTCCTGGTCTATACCTTTGATTTCCCAGGACCTGGGTGAAACATTCGTCCATCCTGACCGCTGCTCTTCAAATACTGTGTATGTACCTTCAACAAGATCCTTGAATTCATAGGAACCATCCGGTCCCGTGAACTTATTTGCCTGGATTGAGCCATTAGTTATTGTGATGTTCCAGCCAGGGATCCCGCTGCCATCGCTGGCATTGATCTTATAGCCTGTCAAGTTGAATTTCGTTGGATCTTCAGGAACTATTATTGATTCCGTATTGAAGAAATAATCGATTTTACCTGTATATGCAGGCGGGAAGTATGGTAAGCCTGATTGTCCCACAAAGGGTCCAACAGATGTCACTTTTAATACATACGAGAATGAAGCGCCTGTAGTCCAGTTCATACCATCCGTAGAATAGTTCATTGTCCACTGGTCGCCTGTTCTTTTGATCCGCATGTAAAGAGGAGCAGGAGAGCCACTGATCGAAGTCGTCGATTTTACTTCAAATGATTCGTTGTCATTGGTGAGCGCTATTACATTTGTATTCAATAAATCCTGTTCAAAATTAAACCTGATTGATTTATTATTATCCTGCTGGATAATTACTCCTTCCATCTGATTCATTGTTGTCATCTGAGACTGGAATTTGACCTCTATCTCAAAATCCTTGTTACTTGCATTCTGCATGACCCGTGGTGCATTGAGGTTGCCATCCTTGAACTCATGCTGTGATGTATCGGGAACCGAAATGGATAATGATGCATTTTTAGTGCCTGTACCTGTTATGGAAATTGTTGAATCACCTAACGGATTGATAACTGTCCATAGCGCAGATTTAAGTGATGGAGAGCTAAAATCATCCGAAATAATAACAAGAGGTTTATTTGTAAAGTTAAAGTTTGTTACACTCTGGCCGTCAATTATGATTTCCCGGGATAATGGAGTAAGATTGACCCATTCCGGTTGCAGTTCTTCAGATATAGTGTACGAACCATTTAAAAGGTACGGGAAATTATAGAATCCTGTATCATTAGTCAAGACCGTTGTTTGTATCGCGTCACTCTTCAATGTAACATTCCATCCCGGGATTCCCCTGCCATCGCTTGCATTAATAATATAACCTGAAACGCTGTATTTTGATGGATCTTCAGGTGCTATTGGAGAGTTGGTATTGAAGAAATAATCTATAAGACCGGTATGTGCAGGCGCCGGGAATCCGGCATTGCCTACAAAGAGCCCTACTGATGTCACTTTCAGTGCATGAACAAAATTAAGACCCGGGTTCCAGTTTATACCATCTCTTGAATAGTTCATTGACCACTGGTTGCCCACCCTTTTCACACGCATGGCCAGATTAACCGGACTTGATGAACTGCTATTAATTATAATCATTGACTTTGGTGTCCCTGCACCATTAGCAAAAGTGGCTGCGAATATTTTTGTATAAGTCCCGTCACTTTCAAAATCAAACCTGATATAATTAAGGCTGTCCTGCTCTACTATAATACCCTCGCTCTGGTATTTCCTGTTCAAGATTGACTGCAACTTGATCTCGATCTCAAAATCCTTATCAGGAGCATCCTGCATGATTCTCGGAGCATTATTTCCATTCCAGACATCATGATCTAAACCCGAAGGGATCGAGATGTTTAACAATGCATCTTTGGTACCTGAACCCACCATGGTAAGGGTTGCATCATTTCTTGGATTGATAAATGTCCAGAGCGATGTGTTGAGCGTTTCATCACTGAAATCATCTGAGATAATTTCAAGGGGTTTATTCATGAAGTTAACGTTCTGTACATTGCTGCCCAGGATGGTGCGATCCAGGGATAATGGAGTGACATTTAACCATTCCGGCTTGAGTTCTTCGGATATGGTGTAAGTACCATTCAAAAGGTCTGTGAATTCATAATAACCTGTATTATTAGTTGTTGTTTTTATTGTTGCTGAACCGTTAGTTACTGTGATGTTCCAGCCCTGGAGTCCGGTGTTGTCATTGGCACTGATGATGTAACCTGAGAGCCTGTAGGTATAAACTCTTGGCCTGTTCGTGAAATTCACACTCAGGTTATCCTTGCCATCGATAGTGACTTCCTGGGTCAGGGACGTGACATTTATCCAATCCGGTAGTTCTTCTTCGGTTACATTGTATGTACCATTTACAAGGTCTTTGAATTCATAATAACCTGTATTATCAGTTGCTGTTTTTATTGTTGCCGAGCCATTGGTTATCGTGATGTTCCAGCCCTGGAGTCCGGTATTGTCACTGGCATTGATCTTGTAACCTGAGAGCTTGTAGGTATAAACTCTTGGCAGGTTTGTGAAATTCTGACGTATGTCCCGGTCTATACCTTTGATCTCCACGGACACGGGTGAAACATTCGTCCATCCTGGTCGCTGTTCTTCAAATACCGTGTATGTACCTTCAACAAGATCCTTGAATTCATAGGAACCATCCGGTCCTGTTAACTTATTTGTCTGGATCGAGCTATTGGTCAATGTAATGTTCCAGCCAGGTAACCCGCTGCCATCGCTGGCGTTGATCTTATAGCCTGTCAGGTTGAATTTCGTCGGATCTTCAGGAACTATTATTGATTCCGTATTGAAGAAATAATCGATTTTACCTGTATATGCAGGTGGGAAGTAGCCTGAACCGCTTTGCCCAACAAAGGGTCCAATAGATGCCACTTTCAATACATACGAGAATGAAGCGCCTGTAGTCCAGTTCATGCCATCTGTGGAATAGTTCATTGTCCACTGGTCGCCTGTCCTTTTAATCCGCATGAAAAGAGGAACAGGAGAGCCACTGATCGAAGTCGTCGACTTCAATTCAAATGACTGGTTATCAAAAGTAAATGACATTATATTTGTATTGAAATAATCTCGTTCAAAATTAAACCTGATTGATTTATTATTGTCCTGCTGGACAATTACCCCTTCCATCTGGTTCACTGATGTCATTTCTGACTGGAATTTGACCTCGATCTCAAAATCCTTGTTATTTGCTCTTTGCATAACTCGTGGGGCATCATAGTTCCCGATCTTAAATTCATGCTGTGACGTATCGGGAACCAGAATGGATAATGACGCATTCTTAGTACCTGTCCCTGTTACCGAAATAGTTGAATCATTTCGCGGATCAACAATGGTCCACAGCCCGGTGTCCAGTTCCCCGGCACTGAAATCATCCGAGATAACAGACGTTGTATAGATAACGATTGCCTTATTCGCACCCAGTGATCCTGCTGTGCCGGGGGAGGCAAGAGTCAGGACGGCAGTGTTGTTGGCACTGTCATTGATTGTTCCTCCGTTCAGGGTGAGCGCGGCGGTAGAAACATAATCCAGATCGCTTGAAACATCTTCTGGCTGGACATCATAATTGAAGGTTAGAGTATTGGTTCCTGAACCGCTGGAATAGATGGCCTGCCTGTCTGTTGTGCCTGTTTCAAGCTGGATATGTGGTGTACCGGTTACTGTTACCGATTCAGTGAATTTCACTGTGACAGCGATAGCCTGGCCCATGCTGAATGTTCCATTGGCTGCGGTAGAGGAGACTGTTGTTACTGCAGGTGCCACAGTATCTGAAGTAAATGTCAGTGTATTGGATGCGGTATTGCCATTCCCTGCTGTATCCTGGGCTGAGCCGGTTGGAACCTTGATCGTTACTATTACATCTGCACCGTCGGTTGGATTTGCGTTAAAGGTATAGGTTGTTCCTGATCCACTAAAGTTCTCTACTGTACCATTTGTAACTGTGACATCTCCTGATGCGAATCCTGTAACTGATTCACTGAAGGTTGCAATTACTGAGATCAAACCGCTGGTTGGATTAAGGGTTGAGGAGGTAAGTGTTACTGAGGGTGCAACTGTATTCGATGTATATGTCAGTGTATTGGATGCGGTATTGCTGTTGGTTGCTGCATCCTGGGCCACACCGGCTGGAACGTTGATTGCTACTGAAATGTTTGCCCCGCCAGTTGGAGTCACGTTAAAAGTGTAAATTGCTCCTGAGCCTGTAAAGTCACCTACAGTACCGTTTGATACTGTGACGTCTGTTGATATGAATCCTGTAACTGATTCACTGAACGTTGCGGTTACTGAGATAAGGCCGTTGGTTGGATTCGGGGTTGAAGAAGAAAGAACTAATGTCGGAGATACTGTATCTGAGGTATATGATAGCGTATTTGAGGCTGTATTGGTGTTGCCTGCTGTATCCCCGGCTGATCCTGCTGGCACGTTAACAGTTACTATTACACCTGCACCGTCGGTTGGATTTACATCAAAGGTATATGTTGTTCCTGATCCGCCAAAGTTCCCTACAGTACCGTTGGTCACTAAAAGATCTGTTGAATTAAAGCCCGTGACAGATTCGCTAAACGTTGCAGTTACTGAAATCAGGCCGTTAGTTGGATTCAGGGATGGGGAGGAAAGAATTACTGCCGGGGAAACTGTATCTGAGGTATATGACAGAGTATTTGAGGCCGTATTGTTGTTGGTTGCTGCGTCCCGGGCAACACCGGCCGGAATACCGATCGTTACCGTGATGCCTGCACCGTCGGTTGGATTTACATCAAAGGTATAGGTTGTTCCTGACCCGCCAAAGTTCTCTACACTACCGTTGGTCACTGAAATATCTGCCGGATCAAAGCCTGTAACTGGTTCATTGAAGGTTGCAGTTACCAGGATCAGGCTGTTGGTCGGGCTGGTTGTTCCTGATATAAGTTCAACTGTGGGTGCTATCGCATCTATCACAAAATCAGTGTTTGCACCCAGCGAACCTGGTGTACCCGGGGCGGGCAAAATGAGAATCGCATCGATGCCCGAACTATTCCGGATCGTTCCGCCATTTGTTGTGAGTGAGCCTATTGCGACATAATCAAGTTCGTTTGAGGCATCTCCTGCCTGGACGGTATAGTTGAAGATAAGTGTATCAGTGCCATTGCCACTGGAATATATGGCCTGTTGATCGGTTGTGCCTGTCTCAAGCTGGATTTCCGGATAACCGGTCACGTTTACTGGTTCACTGAAGGTTACGGTTATCGCTATTGTCTGGCCTGTTGTATAGGTCCCGTTGGCTGTGGTCGATGATACTCCGGTCACTGTGGCCGAATCTCCGCTTGCTGATACAGAAATAAATATAACTGCAGCTAAAATTAAAAATCCTAACAATAATATTGATTTCCTTCCTATTTTTTCGAACATAACTTCACCAGTTTTTTTATAATATGGTTCTTATCTAAACCAACCGAACCATACAAACCCCTCAAAAGATATAAATATATCGCTGTTAAAAAATAAAATATTGAGTATTATAATCATCATTGTGATGTGGTATTGTGATGATCATTTAGATTTAGATAGATTTGATGTTCTTTTTAAACGAATCTGGCTTTGAATATCCTGAACATCTGAAGAAAGCCCAGTATCAACAAAGTCATGCCGGATGCAAAGTACATAAATATTACTTTATAGTTAAAATCTTTTAATGTAAAAGTTAATATGATAATAAATATGGACAATATGATCAGATAAAAAAGAAAACTGAACGCCAGTGCTTTCTTCCAGGTCTTCATTCTAAATTTTAGATCAAAGTGTAGCTCGATCATATTATTTTCTCCTCAATTTCTGTGCCCGTATTTCCTGGGAAGAATGAACATTGAATAGATATTCGAAAAATGTTTCCTTTTGCGGATCAACAAGACAAAGGAAGCCCAGAGATGAATAACCTGTGACATTATCAGACTCAAGACGCTTGATCGCACAAATAAATGCCTCAGAATTCTTTGAAAGGGTTATGGCCTTTGTGTCATAATCTTCTTCTGATAATGATTGAATAAGGGCTGCGGCAGGAGGCGCAGTTAGCCCCATTATAAATAATCCGAATAGCTTCGGCGCAGGGTCATCATAATCACCAAATCCTGTAAATGCCGCCCCCCAGCGAATTGCCATGGAAGGCATGGTCATGATTGCAGTTATCAGGGCAACAATGGTCCTTTTTTGAATATTATTATCTATCTGCACTATATTATGTGCAAGCACTGCTTCAATTTCATCACTATTTAATAGGGTCGATAACCTTGTTGGAACAACAATAATGGTCCTGTGCATATCATTGCCAATAATAAAACTGCCCGGAAGTCCTGCCCCGGTCATATAGATGGACGGCGCAGTCACACCATATTTTGCTGAAAGTATCCGGACCTTTTCCTGGATCCCGGGCAGGTCTGCCAAAAGAGCTGGTCGTGCCTTATAAAGAAGCAATATGAATTTGTTTGCATTGATTATTATAAACCATACAATAATAACCAGTAAAATAAAAACCCCGATCAGTACCCTGGCCCTATCAATAAGTATTCCCACTATCAATGGAAAAATTATGAGAAATATAAACAATGAAATTCTTTTCAAAGTGCTCATGAAAATTCCGATAGCTTCCTGTTCTGATTTTTCAAAAACATGATTGATGCTTCCAACACTTATTTTTCTTACAGTTAAATTAATCCCGAGATTATATATAGCTTATCCTTATATAATATGATCACTGGTGAAGATTATTAATACGCAAAAACATAATGTCCTGGTAGTTCTACTTGTACTGGCTTTTTTCACAGGCGCAACAATTCAATTCAGTGAAGGCTCCATCCCGATAGGAATCCTAATGTTTCTCATTAGTCTGGGACTTACAACACAGTTTAAGCTTCAGGGCGCATACATAACAAAAAGCTCAAAATCTTGCATTGTGCTTGGAATATTTATATTATTTGCCGATATCTTATATAATCTAAAGGCCATGAATCAGCTCGGTACTCTTGATTCCATGGCTCTTTTTATGGGCATATCTTTTATCGTTTATGGTGCAGGCAAGTACAGGCAGACGGGCGAATTCGGAATATACATGTCCGGAACATTTATTCTATTATTCCTTTTGTTCTATGTAATATTACCATCTCTAAAAAATGATTTCATTCATGATTTTGACCATTATTTTGTACTGCTCCCCTCTCTTTTCATTGCAACCTCTTTAACGAATATTGACCTGCATATTGTCGGGATTGAGACCGTTCATTTCAATGGTTTTGAAGATGCTACCGTTGTAATAGGCGGACCCTGCTCTGGCCTCTATTCAATGATGCTGCTTTTAGGCATTATTGTGGGATATGTTAAGATAGAACATATCACTGAAAATAAAAAGATCTATTTATTGATATTTTTAGCTGTAATCATTTCTTACTTTTCTAATTTGATAAGGGTTTCAATATTATATATTATTGGTTATTATTATGGCATTGAAAAAATGATGTTTGTCCATGTATACATCGGATGGTTTATTTTCATAATAATCAGTTTTGGAATAATGATGGCATTGAACCGGATTAAATGAAAGTATTCTTCTGTTCAAAACCAAATATATATTTATCTGAAGAAATGGGCAAAACAAATATAATATATTTTGCTTCTGCCTTTATCGGCTCAAAAAGTATTGCACCTTCTATCCGGGCAAGTGGGGCTATAGTAGTTTGTTCTATCTTATTGTTCCTTTTGATATTAACCATTTCATATTGATTGCCAAGATCATCGATGAGTACCGGAGACAAATTATATTTGAATTGTTTGTCTTCATTTTCAATATTCCTGGCTTCAATAAAAACCTGGGAATTCCAGCCAGGAGTATTTTGAAAGCTTTTTAGTTTTATTTCTAATCCACCCCGGGTGAGTGCTTCTCCCATAGTAGCATTAATCGGAAAATAGGCCGATATATCGCCTTGAAGATCACTATCGCCCAATACTTTTGATTCGGCCTTTAAGCCAAATTTGTACATCTTCCCGTTCAAATACATAATCACCCTGAGGTCTTTTGCATCAGGATCTATTTCTTCAAAAAACATAGAACCTCTCCTTACAACCCCGGGATATATGGGGGATAATTTTATCTGGGTGCTTCTCTGGATATTAATGCCCTCGTATTGGTTGCCCAGATCATCAATAATTATCGGAGATAGGTAAAATTGCTTTCTTTCATTTTCCATATTTTTGACAGCAATATCAACCTGGGAATACCAACCAGGAGTGTTTTGAAATCCTTTTAACATCAAAGCAAATCCATCCTGAGTGATCGTATCTCCCGGACCAGCATTTATTTCTTTTGAAATATTATTGGAAAAACCCTTTTCTTCCAATGTTATTGCTTGTGCTTTGAAATTGAATTCATATTTATTTTCATTTAAATATAGAATCAACTTGAGATCTTTTGCATCAGGATTTATTGGCTTGAAAAATATAATACCTCTTCTTATTGCCCCGGAATAAACAGTGGTCTGTTTTATCTGGCCGCTTCTCTGGATTATAACCATCCCATACTGGTTGCCAAGATCATCGATCAGCATCGCAGATGGATTTAATTTAAATGGTTTCTCTTCACTTTCTATGTTCTTGACAGAAATACTGACCTGGGAAGTCACTCCAGGTGCGTTTTGAAAGCCATTTAACATGACCTCAAATCCATTTTTAGTAATTATATCTCCCATAGTTGCATTTATGTTATCAGATGTATCCCCATCCTCGCCTAGTATTTTCGGTTCGACATGATAGTTGAATTCGTACTTCTCCCCATTCAGATATAGGATTATCCTGAGATCTTTTGCACTATTATTTACCGGCCTGAAACTTATCGTTCCTTTCTTTAAGACTCCGGGATAAACTGGCGATATTTTTACCCGGTCATTCAATCCGATTCCTAACATCTCATATTGATTGTCAAGATCATCGATTATGACAGGAGCTGGTTTTAAACTCACATTTTTCTCTATTTTTCCTGTATTTTCAATTATAAAATTTAATGAAGAGAAATTTTCAGTGTTCGAAAAATTATATAACTTAACTGCCAGACCCTTCCTTTCCAGAGTATCTCCTAATCGAGGCAATCCGCCTTTAAAAAGTTTTAATTTTATATTATCCCACAGGACAGTTCTTTCCAGATCATCGGTTGAATTACTGTAAACCCGAAATGCAAGAGTATTCTTCCCCGACAACAGTACCGGCACTTCAATATGTGCCCAGGTGTTATTATTATCCCCGATCCTTGTTTCCCATATGACCTGTCCGTCAAGTAATGCCTGTTTGAATGCAATTGATGATGTATTTGAATACTCCGAATCCATGACATCAAATGAAAGCATTGCCAGTACATCCCCCCGGGTCGTTAGATCCTGATATATGATTCCAGAGGAACCAGGATTTTTTGAGCTATAGCTTATTTCATAAACTCTGGAGGAGATTGTTTCATTTATATAGCTACCTTTGATATCAGGACTGCTTCCGGAAAACAACCAGCCCTTATCTGATTCCATATCGCCGTTAATGAGGTCGGGAAGTTCTGAGAATTTGACTGAATCCGGGTTGACGTTAACCATAAGATGGACTTCCCTGTAAGATTTATTGTCTCTAAATAGTTCGAACCCCAATTTTGTTTTATCCCCACGCGCTATAAAAGATACCAGTTCAGGTACAAATGTGACATTGTTTAGCCATTTACTATTGTGATCCAGAATAACAGGATATTCTTTCAGATATTTTCCTCCGAAACTCACCCTGAGCGTAAAATTTACAGGTGCATATTCATAATTTTCTACTCCTACCAATATTGAATAAGGTTCGCCAATGCTGACTTCAGTCAGATAGTTCTCAGCTTTTCCATCTGAGCCAAGGATATAAAGAGATGTAAATTTCTCAGGTTCGGTAGTCACTTTTGCATAGATCATCATTGCACTGACAATAAGTATGGATATTATCATTGTTTTGATCAGCATCTTTTCAAGAGTATGATCAGGCCCGGTTTCGGGATCTTTATTTTTGAGGATATGATAAAAAGATCTTATATCCGAAATGGTAAAACTATAACTTTCTTTTCCATATCTCCATCTCTGGATAAATGTTAATAAGAAAAGAATCCCGATAATCAAAGATAAACTTAATGTTATCGAATCGGACTTAAAACCCCACCGGGTATAGTTAAGGCCAAATCCGTCAAAAACAATTATTGTTATGCTAAAGACGATGCTAAATGTAAATCTTTCAATTGAACTTAATTCCCCGCGCTTTGGGAACATTGCTGCAATAAGCAGGTACCCGGGAAGGAAGAATATCAAAGGTAACGCAAAGATAATTCTCAGTAATCCCTGGTTAAAAAAAGGTATCAGGACGAAGATTATAGCTAAAATGACAAGTATCGGGATAAAAACTAAATCCAGATTATTAATTAATCGGTTGTTAAGGTTTTCAATTGTCCTGTTTTCTTTCATTTAGCTATGCCTTATTTAGTTGATATAGAAAAAATCCTGTTTCTTATACATAATTTATCTTTTATAAAGATTACTGTTTGCGCCATGATCACTCCTGTGATATCTGCAGCCAAATCCCAAAAACTTGCTGTTCTACCAGGGACAAATGATTGGTGGATTTCGTCACTTGCACCATATATTGTTCCAATAATTATCGCAAACAGTAGGGCATGGTTATGTAATGTTGGGTCATGAGAGTTCTTTAATGTGTTATATAACAAAATTCCAAATCCCGCATACAGAATTAAATGCGCCAGCTTATCCGGCTGCTTATAGAATATATAAAATGGGAACAAAAAGAAGTTTAAATCAGAGTTTGAAAAATAATAAAATATGTTTCTTATAAATTCAATATTTAACAAACCTGAAATAGATCCTATGTTATCAAAACTTGATCTGGAAGAAAGGTAAAAAATTAACATGGCATACAGGACAGACAGTATCAGTAAAGCTTTAAATTCGATATTCGTATTTTTATAACAATTTTTTTTCATTATACAATTCCATTTAGCTTATTATTAATTAACCTTGGTATTGGATAGAAAACATGATATGCTATTGAACAAGTAAAATATCCACATTAAATTATGATTATGAGTATAACGATGATTTTTTATCTATTAAGAGAGATACATATATATTGATTAGAATGGTATAATTAACTAATTTACTCAACGGCTATGGTGGCTTATGAGTTAGAATGTACATAAATATGTATATAAGAGTGATTAAAATAACATGATGAATAAATTTATAACGATTACGACGTTAATCGGGGCGATGATAACGATGACAGGGATTGCATTGGCTGCTGGTATAGATGCAAATCCCAATCCGATTTCATTAAATGTAAATGAAGGTAAAAGCCAGACCGTAAATATAACATCTGATGGGCCTGCTATTTCCAAATTTATAATTGATGGGGTCGGGTTTAATCCTGCAGATAAATTTATAATCTCAATCAAGGATCCCGATGGGGTTACACATAACGGATCAGAGATAGAAAATTCAAATCCGCTGGGCTGGAAAAGCCCGGCAACTTTTATTGTAACTTATAATAATAAATTGGAATCAAATAACAATTATCTATTGAAATATAAGGTTTTCTGGGTTGGTAATCCGGATCCTTTTGATGCGGATTCAGTAATAAGAGTCCAGATAACACCCACCCCTGAATTTCCTACTGTAGCCCTGCCGGTAGCAGCAATTATCGGCCTTGTATTCTTACTCCAGCACAGGAAAGACAAAGAAGAATAATTTATTACCCTCATTTACAAGCCAATGTATGAATTTCTATCAAATTCTTGAAATAAGTCTGGTATTCCTGTTTCCTTTCTTTATCATATTAGCTACCACACCTTATCTCATACGAAAACTAACTAAAAGGGGACTGGTCGTAAAAGACTACTATAAGAAGGGTAGCCAGATGGTTCCGACAGGTGGCGGAATTGCAATTATGCTTGCTGTCCTTTTCTCAATGTCAATCAATTCAATTTTCTATAATTTTGATGCTGTAAATTATGTACTATTAAATGTAATACTTCTATTTGGCCTGTTTGGTATCCTTGATGATATGATAGATATTGGGAGACCCGCCAAACTTGTTCTTATGTATTATTGTTCATATCCTTTGATGCATTATGCGACCCGTTCCCTGATCGCGGTCCCGTTTGTTGGAAATGTGGAGCTCGGGATCTTCTATAGCCAGTTGATTGTCCCGACTTTTGTGCTTGTGACAGCAAACCTTGTGAATATGCATTCAGGATTTAATGGCATGTCTTCAGGACTTTCAGTCATTATCCTTGTTTCCCTGATAACAAAATCCATCATAAACGGGTCATTTGATAATATCATTTCGATTTTTTCAATAATAGCCATAGCAGGTGCAACATTCGGGTTCTTCCTGTTTGAACGGTATCCATCACGGATATTCTGGGGAAATGTGGGCTCACTTACAGTCGGGTCTGCAATTGGCGTTCTGATAGTGATGCAGGGCTTTATTGTCAGCGGTTTTATCATGCTCTTGCCCCATACAATTAATTTCCTGATGTATGTTTACTGGCGCGCCAGGAAGTATCCGCAGGTCAAGTTCGGGAAAGTCAGAGAGGATGGCACACTTGAAGTACCTAATAACCTGACATTAAAATGGGTACTACCATACTATAAAAGAGTGAACGAAAAGCAGGCTACTTACGCCATGTATGCAGTCACTGCGGTTTTTAGCATTATCGGGATTATAATCCCGGGATAACAATCTATGATAAGATCGGGAAGTGTTAAAATATACGGGGAAAGCTCTATCGGAAAGAACGCGATAATTGGCGATGGGGTCATTATTGGACATCCCACAGCCAATCTCCTGAAAATTGCCGCATCTTCAGGGCCTGATTTAGATACCAATATTAAAAACATGCCCTTCAAAGGCGCCCATATCGGGGATAATGCTGTAATAAGGTCAAATTCGACTATATATTCTGATGTTGAGATCGGGAATAACTTCCGGACAGGACACAATGTCATGGTACGCGAAGAGACGAGAATCGGTAACGATGTGCTTATTGGTACAAATACAATTCTTGACGGGCGGACTATTATTGGAAATAATGTCAGTATCCAGGGAAATGTGTACATCCCCCTGAATGTTGTTATTGAAGACCATGTTTTCATTGGACCCTGCGCTGTGCTTTCAAATGATAAATACCCGATAAGGACTGAATCCGGCCTGAAAGGGCCGATACTTCGAGAAGGCGCTTCCCTTGGAGCAAATTCCACCATTTTACCGGGAATTGAAGTAGGCACAGGTGCAATGGTCGCAGCAGGCGCACTTGTCACAAAGGATGTGCCTCCATGGAAACTGGCGATAGGTTTTCCAGCCAGGTTTAAAGAACTACCAGAAGAATTAAAAATCTTAAATAATATTTAGATATTTATGATCCCCATAGCAAAACCCATAATCGGTGAAGAAGAAATAAGCGCAGTTGTTGAGGTAATGAGATCAGGTGTAATTGCAGAAGGCCAGAAAGTTAAGGATTTTGAATCAAATTTTGCTGATTATGTCGGAACTTCCCATGCCGTTGCAGTGAATTCCGGGACTGCTGCACTGCACACTGCACTGCTGGCTCATGGAATCGGGAATGGGGACGAAGTCATAACTCCCCCTTTTACCTTCGCAGCTACATCAAATTCAGTTTTATTTACAGGCGCAAAACCCGTTTTTGCAGATATAAAAGAAGACACTTTTAACATTGACCCTGAGAGGATCACAGAGAAAATAACCCCCAGAACAAAAGCCATTATTCCCGTTCATCTGTATGGGCAGTCAGCAGATATGAAAAGCATAATGGAAATTGCACAGGATAATGATCTCGTAATTATAGAGGATGCCTGCCAGGCACATGGCGCAACCTTTGAAGGGAAAAAAGCAGGTTCATTCGGAACAGGCACTTTTAGCTTTTACCCCACAAAGAATATGACCACAGGTGAAGGCGGGATAATTACAACGAACGATAAAACCATAGCAGAAAAAGCGAAAATGATACGGTCACACGGTTCAAGACAGCGATATTACCACGAAATGTTAGGATATAATCTTCGCATGACAGATATTGCAGCAGCTATTGGTTTAGTCCAGTTAAAGAAAGTTGACGGGTTCAATGATTCAAGGATAAGGAACGCACAATATTTATCAAAATCATTGGATAATACTAAAGGAATAAGCCTTCCCTGTGTTGATAGGCGCTGCAAACATATATTCCACCAGTTTACCGTAAGAATAAATAATGCTTTTAACAGGGATGAAATCGTATCGTTGTTGAATGAAAGAGGGATCGGAACAGGAATATATTACCCATTGCCCATTCATAAACAACCGCTTTATAAAGACCTGGGATACAGCGATTCTCTTCCTGTCTCGGAAAAAGCTTCCGAAGAAGTCATTTCTTTGCCTGTTCATCCATCCGTCACCAGGGCTGACATGGATGCGATTTCAGAAACGTTACGAGAAATATTAAGTTATTGAGAAGAATATTATTCTAAACAGAACCTGCCACACCTTCCTCAAGTTGAGGTGCGTGAATATATCTTTTGATGCTATTAAAATGCAGGTTTGAAAAACGACAACCATAATCATCTTCATATTGGTCGGCCCAGCTTTCATCAAGTGCGTTCCAGTCGATATCTGGATGTATATGTTTCGTCTTTTGCAAGATGAATCTCACCATAAGATAATATTACCTCAAAGTTATTTAAACTTTACTCATCAAGATGATCATTATCATATTTTTTCGAAACCCATACTGATATGGACTCTATATCACAGATACTATCAAATATTTAAAAATCTATCAATGGCTTATGACGGTCCAGATTGATGACCAGGGATGGGGAACACCCATCGGAGGTGTGGGTATCATCGTTATCAGGAAAGAGACATCTGAGACCTATTACGATATTATCCCGATAGAATGCTTCAACCTTGAAATGTTCAAGAAGAAAGCATATCTTACAGAAGCAAAAAATATTGTTGAAGAAGGTATCAAAAAATTGAATGTCAGCAAGGATGAAGATATCGAGATATGCTCAGGCTGTATTCATGATAAGACAGCACAATGGCTAAAGAATGAGAGCTATAAATTCAAGGTCTGTAAAATCGATGGTATTGCCCAGCAAAAAGGAGAAGAGATGTTTATTGAATATCTTCGAAGACTTGGTGTCCCTGATCCGCCCCCCATTGTTGAGGAAACAGTGGATGAATATAAAGCGCAGTTCTTCTATCTTATGGACTGGGTAAGAGAAGACCCGATCGGAAGAGTTCATCTTTGTAAGACCGGATGGCCATATTTCAAGAAAAAAGGAAAGTTATGCCTGGAAAAGGAACAAAAGTAATTATTGTCGCTTCTTTGAACAAGAATAAAATAAAAGCAGTCAGTGAGGTCTTCAATTCGTACCAGGTAATTGGCGCAGCATGCAATTCCGGGGTCAGCGAGCAGCCCACAAGCCTTGATGAAATTATCAAAGGTGCAGTTACGAGGGCAAGATCTGTTTTCAGGGATTGCGAATATTCGGTAGGGATCGAGGACGGTATATCCCGCGTGCCTGAAACCATAAGCGGTTATATGAACTTCTGCTGCTGTGCCATCTTTGACGGCACACGGATATATCTTGGTCTTGGGCCTTCTTTTGAATATCCTGCAGAATGCACAAAGCGCGTCGTGGATGAAGGAATAACCATCTCAGAGGCATTTATTCCTTTAACGGACAAACCGGATATCGGTTACGAAGAAGGTATTATCGGATGGCTCACACATGGGAAAATAAGCAGGACAGAGTATACGAAACATGCTGTAGAAATGGCAAAGGTACAGATCGATAATAAGAGGCTGTATTATTAAAAAAAATGGTGTTAACATTTTTTGTATGTCGCATCACTGAAACCGAGTATTGGATAGAAAATGAAAGGAAGTAAAATAAGACCTATAGTAAAACCAGTTCCTTTTCCAAAGTTCTTAGATATATTGCTTGTAACGATTATCGCAATAATAATATTCACTAATGGAATTATATATAAAATTAACCACCATCCGGGCTTGCATGCAATTTTTAGAAGAATGTAAATATTATATATGGGAATTATAGCTGCCCACCCAGGTTGTCCAGCTTTAACGAACACCTTCCATATACCTGCAACAATTAAAATTATCAATCCTAAATACAATAATAACATTGTCGTAAACAATGCAAACATTGATGGAATATCTCCTGCCATAATTAAAATCCTCCATATACTTTTATTAAATCTAATTGAAGTTTTACTATTTAAACGTATTTATATATCATGGGATAAGCCCAATATTTCCCTTTAAATCTATGCGCACTGACATAAGATGTCCTGTTATCCTGTTGAAAAATCACGGTAATACATCACACCGGACACACAGGCGCTGCGCAACCTCCTGAATATTCAGAGTCCACAGACACATATTTATCCACTGAATCCCCCAGGTACAAAACCTGCCTGGATTTACTTCCATACCTGTATACTGTGATCCCCTTGCATTTTAATTCATAAGCGAGCATGAACGCTTTTTCGACTTCCTTGATATCCACGTCATTCGGGAAATTTATGGTCTTTGAAACCGCATTATCGCTATATTTCTGGAATGCAGCCTGCATTTTCACATGCCACCGGGGAGCTATATCGAAAGCGGTCACAAAAACCCGTTTAACTTCATCAGGTATCTCTTTTATTCCTGCAAGCGTTCCAGTCTTTGCGATTTTCATCATCAGTTCTTCACTATAAAATCCCCTATCTTTCGCTACGGCTTCAAAATAAGGATTTACTTCAATGAGTTTTGTGCCCTCAAGTACGTTCCTGACAAAAGAAACAGCAAAGAGAGGCTCGATACCGCTTGAACATCCACCTATAATACTTATTGTACCTGTGGGCGCGACTGTTGTTACCGTAGCGTTACGTATGGGTTTTTCATATATACTTCCAGGAAAATTTGGAAACGCGCCCCGGACCTGCGCCAATTTTTCAGATGATGCATGTGATTTTTCCTGGATGAAACTCATCACTTCTTCTGCAGTTTCCAATGCTTCATCGGAATCATAAGGAATTCCCAGTTGAACCAGCATATCGGCAAAACCCATTACTCCGAGGCCGATTTTCCTGTTCGCCTTTGTAATTTCCTCGATCCGGGGAAGGGGATATTTATTGATATCAATTATATTATCAAGGAACCTGATCCCGATATTTACGGTTTTTTCCAGCTTTTCCCAATCAATAGAACCATTTTTCACAATTTTAGCAAGGTTTACCGAGCCCAGGTTGCAGGATTCATAAGGCAATAAAGGAAGTTCACCGCATGGATTCGTGCTTTCGATCTCCCCTATGCGGGGCGTGGGATTGTGCCTGTTGATCTCATCTATGAATATAATTCCAGGATCCCCTGTTCTCCATGCCATCGTTATTATAAGGTTCCAGATATCACGCGCTTTAACTTTCTTCACGACGTTCCGGTTCCGGGGGTTGATCAATTCATAATCGCTATCCTCCCTGACCGCATTCATGAACTTATCATCAACAGCTACTGATATATTGAAATTTGTAAGGAATCCTTCCTTTGTTTTTGCAGTGATAAATTCAATAATATCCGGATGATCAGCCCTCAGTATTCCCATATTTGCGCCGCGTCTTTTCCCCCCCTGTTTGATTATGTCAGTCGTAGTATCAAATACCCTCATGAATGAAACAGGACCTGAAGCAACCCCTTGTGTGGATTTTACAATATCTCCTTTTGGCCTTAAGCGTGAGAAGGAAAATCCTGTCCCTCCGCCTGATTGCTGGATCAACGCCATGCTTTTCACGGCATCAAAAATGCTTATCAGTGAGTCATCTACCGGGATCACAAAACACGCAGAGAGCTGTCCGATGTCAGTGCCTGCGTTCATAAGAGTGGGTGTGTTCGGAAGAAATTCAAGGTTCACAAGTACTTTTAAGAATTCCTCCTCAGATTCAGGGTCAAGAGCCACAGCCTTTGCAATTCTTTCAAAGAGCTGCAAAGGGGTCTCCAGAACTTCCCCATTATCATCTTTTAACAGGTAGCGCCGCTCAAGGACATGCACAGCATTTACACTCATTTTCAGCTCATCCCGCACACCAAAGAATTCTTTGGCTTTCCTGATCTGGGCCCGCTTTTCCCTGTATAATATGTATGCTTTTGCGATGCCGGTATACCCGTTTTTAATTAAAACTTCCTCTACAGCGTCCTGCACATCTTCTACGCCGGGTATTCCGGTGATTCTCTTATCAAGAAGTTCCACAACCTGGCCTGCAAGGTCTTCTGTTCTTTCACCGTTGTGGCTTTTTGTTGCTATAAATGCCTTAAAAATGGCTTTAGCTATCTTTGCCCTGTCAAAATCTACTATTCTTCCATCTCTTTTCCGTATTTCCTGCGGCAGAAAAATCACCCCATTTAATAAGACTTAATAAACTTTCAGATCAGTACCTGAGTATATGAGTTAATAATGAATTAAGCTTTTCATAGAAATCTATTTACTTAATGAAATTAGCATCTGGTGCGTGCAATCAATAACACTTTTGATCCTTGGATGCCTGGTCGGTTCTTTGATAAAACTTGCTGACGACATATCGGATAAGAACCTGCGAATAAATCGACTTTTTGCCATACCTTTTGGAGTTATATATGGATCTTTGATGGGATATATGATGATCTCTGATATTGATGCATCCCTCATTTTTGGAGGCATAATCCTTGGATGTCTTATATCAGGAAAAATAAACAGCACAGGCCATTATTTCGGTCTTGCTGCAATACTTGCAATAGTCTTTTTAAACAGCGTAAGAATCTCGCCGCTTGTATTTACGATCGCGACTTTTGCATCTTTAGATGAAATGGGTGAGAAAATTCATATTCCAGGCCTGGACATTTTGTTCAAATACAGGTTGTTCCTGAAAATATGGGTGTTCCTGCTTTTCATTTTGGATTTGACCGGATTTAATGGATTACTTCTTCTTTTTGCATTTGACTTTGCATATATTTTTACTGGACGACTTGATTCGAGGTTTGTTCATGAAATATGATGTGGTTATAATAGGCGCAGGTCCGGCAGGCTCAATTGCAGCCGAAAAACTATCCGCATCGGGCCATAAAACACTGATAATTGATCCATGTAATAAGAAAAAGATATGTGCCGGCGTACTAACTGCCCAATATGCAAGAAAGTATGAAGTAAATGGGAATTATGTTGAGCGGGAAATAAAGGGAGTCAGGTTATCTTTCAAAGGGATAAAGGGGGAAATCTCTTACAGGAACACTGTTGAATATTCCATAAATCGCGATTCTTTTGATGCATTCAATCTTGCCCGTGCGGTAAATAATGGAAGTGAATTGAAAAAAAATCTCGTATTATCGATCAATGAAAAGGACTCATGTGCAAAAATACATACAGAAAAAGATATTGTCCTTACAGATTATGTTATCGTTGCTGCAGGAGTATCAGAGCTGAGCCAGCTTTACGGGGGAACAAAGCAATATGCATATTGTACACAGCAGATAAAATACCAGGAACCAGGTGATTTTTTCGAAATGGATCTTTTTCCGGGTGGATATTCATGGATCGTACCAAAAAAGAAAAATGTCGTTTCAGGAACATCCTCCAATAAAGACTATCCTGATATTCCCGGAGAAAGAGGGCTTATTCCGATAAACGGGCCTGTTAAGAGGACGTTTTCCAACCGTACAATTCTTGCGGGTGATGCTGCCGGCTTCGTATCATCTTTTGATGGGGAAGGAATATATTATGCACGGCGCTCAGGTGAAATAGCGGCAGAAGTCTTGCCGGATGTGATTTCTGGAAATAATCCATTATCAGAATATGAAAAAGTCTGGAAAAGAGAATTTGATTTCCTGTCAATGGTAAAAATTTCAAGATTATTGTCCAACAATATAATCCTGGAAGCTTTTGTAAGGGAAATCAGGGATAATGAGAGATTTAATAAGGTTGTAGAGGATATTCTGACAAAGGAAACTGATAAAAATAAAACCGGATATATATTTTCATTGATCCGGAAATTGATATGATCACAATGAAATATATAATAACTGGCGGTATGAACAGGTTGGGAACATGATAGAAAGTATAATCTGGCTGGCGCTTGGATTGCTTATTATAGCTTCGCTTATACCGCTTCATAATAAGATCAAACTTCCTCTTGCAGGAGTAAGCTGGCTGTTTTTTTCAATACACTGGATTTTCCAGTGGCAGCATTATTATGAACTGGAAGATTACGTCAATGTATCCCTGACGATCTTTGCAGCGTTTTTCAGCATTTTCATAGGTTATCTTATGATAAAAAAGGACAGGAGATTGTTTGGTAAAATAAATGGGATAGACACACTGGCCTCTATTTCTATGATGACCACAGCTGTCGCAATTAGTGGTATTTCTTATTTTCTCTTCTCCGGGATCCCTTCAATGAATTCATGGATAATCTCGACAGTCACTGACCAGACCGTATGGACCGGATCGATCCTTGGAATAACGATAACAAGGCTTGACTGGAACCTGATAGCAGTGAATGGCTATAAAGTGGAAATAATCCTTGCATGTACGGCTATTGAAAGTATAGCATTATTTATCGGGATAATAGCAAGTGCCAACGCCCCGATAAAGAGGCTGGCTCCGGCTTTCATTATCTCAGTTCCCGTAATATATGGTTTAAATCTTATAAGAAACGTTTTTGTAGTTGATGCTTACGGGATGATGTGGTTTGGCGATCCGGAAATGAGTTTTTATATCGCACACACCGTAATAGCAAAAATAGGTTCATTGATCGCATTATTCCTGGTAGCTTATGCTGTCCTTAAAATCCTTCCGGAGATAATCGATATGATCGATGGCGTCCTGAACCTTGTGGGAGGAATTTTTAAGAATGATGGCTAAAGGTTCGTTCCCATGGATTCTGGGAATTTTTCTTTTTACTATCGCGTCCTTGGTTGCTTTTAATAAATTTAAAATATCCGGCTCGTTTGGGATATCAGCGATCTTATTTTTGTTATTTGTTATAGGGTTTATCCTCTCAATTTTTTTCATTATATTCTTTCGCGACCCGGAGAGAACACCGCCCGGAGATGAAGATGATATAGTGTCGCCTGCTGATGGAAAGGTGATATCTATCCAGAACAGGACCGTCTGTATTTTTATGAATATCCATAATGTCCATGTGAACCGTGCACCGCTTTCCGGTACAGTCACCCATATCGATTATAAGCCCGGAGGTTATATCCCGGCATTTAACAAGGATTCCGATGTAAATGAAAGGAACCATGTTGTATTTAGTACGGCAGCAGGGACTCTTGAACTAACACAAATCGCAGGTGTCCTGACGCGGAGGATAGTTTCATACATAAGCGAAGGGACTTATGTGTTGAGGGGGGAGCGTATCGGAATGATACGTTTTGGTTCCAGGGTGGATGTCACGATACCGGAAGGGTATGTTTTTACAGTCGGGCTGAATGATAAGGTAAAAGCTGCCGAGACTATAATTGCTAGGAAAAAAGATAAAGAACATAAGATATAGAGAAGGAAACAGATATAAGGCAAAATATTCTAAAAAGGAAACAGGCATGGGACAAAATATCCTGAAACTCATTAAACCGGCAGATATCATTACTCTTGTAAATGCGTTACTGGGATTGTTCTCAATAATAATGACCCTGCGCGGAGAGATGGAAATCGCGCTCATAATGATACTTCTTGCAGTAATAGCAGATGGCGCTGATGGTGCGGTGGCAAGGTATTTCGGGACCGGTGTTCTTGGCGCGAATCTTGATTCATTATCCGATGTTATCTCGTTCGGGGTTGCGCCAGCGGTTGTTTCATACACTGTTCTTTCAAATCTTGGAAATTTCGCGCTGGTTTTTCCTGCTTTTTTCATGGTTTGCGGCACATTGCGTCTTGCCAGGTTCAACGTTTCAGGTAAAAAGGATGGATTTGAAGGAATTCCCATAACAGCAGGTGGATTCATAGTAGCATTATTTATCATGGTAAAGGATATTGTTCCTTATTTTGAATATGCTTTTTTGGCACTTCTTGTTATTTTATCACTGTTGATGGTAAGCACCGTAAGTTATCCCAAAATAAAAAATCCCCTTACCCTTGCACCCCTGGTAATAGTCCTTGTGTTCAATATTGCCGCATTTTATCTCGGATTAACAGACCTGGTAAAAAAAGGTTCATTGCTCCTGTTTATCCTTATTATGGTTTACGTTTTAAGTCCAATAGGTATGAAATTATATGACAGAAATAAATAATCGTGACAGGGCTGTTTTTGAAGCCGGGATAAAGCTTGGTGCATTGTATCACCAGTTCGTCGGCACGCCAATAAATACGGAAACGCTTGATGGTCTTTCAAGGATAATCGAAGAAAGCATAGAAGTCCAGCCTTTCGTGAGAAGCATCAGTGTTACTATAGATAGCGAAATGGTCAAGAAAAAACAAAATCCTGGATTCGGATATTGTGAACTGGAAGGACGCATGCTGCATGTAAGTTTACAGGTGCTTTATAAAAATGTAATTGCCCATGCAGAAATGCGTTATGATGAAGAAAAGGATTATCCGCTTATGAGTATCAAGAAGATCGAGGAAATGTGAATAAGGCATAGAGCTTCATCAAGGGTGAGGAAGAACATTCTGATTTAAGACTTCAAAGGAACAATTTTCAAATCCAGTATTTTTGCGAAGTCTTTCACATTATCCGTGAATATACTTTCAACATTTAGATCCATTGCATGTTGGGCGATTATTGCATCATTGATCTTGACATTGGATTTGTAACTTAGTTCAGAAGCATTCAAAACAGTGTCATAACCTATTGGTTCATATTCAACATAACTGGATGTCAGTATCTTTTTTGTTCTATGATAAGACTCTTCCTTATCCAGAAGACGAAAGAGCTTATACTGAACTTCAGAAATAACAATAGCATTGACGATCAATTTGTGATCCTCTATTAATTGTTTCAGCTTTGCTTTGGCCAGGGGATGTTCAGGATATTCTTTGATATTTGCAAAAATGAAAATATTAGAATCAACTAATATTTTTTTCATGTTGTCCAGAGCTCTTCCTCGACAGCATTTAAATTGATTTGTTTGATTTTTTTAATATTAATGTGAGCGGGAGAATCCAGAATCTCGATCAAAGAATCTGTCTCTTTTTTGACTTTTTCAACCTTTTCAAGGACTATTTTGTCCTTATTTTCTATCTTTATATGAAAACGATCATTTGGCTTGATTTTGAATAGATTAATTAATTCTTTTGAAAAATGAATTTTGTATTTATTATCGACAATCAGTTCTTCCATTTTGTTCACATCTTCTTTTTTGTATTCCATCTGATATTCTAATATAAAGCCGTTTTGCCTATCCCCAGAATTGCCACCATTTCTTCTTCTTTTCAGTTTGCGATGGTGAAAGCATTCTTTGTGTCTGTATATGAAGGACCTGTTCCTGATGTAGCAGCTTGAGAAGGTCATCTACCTTTGCCCTGAGGAATTCTACCTCTTTTTTAATTCTATTCATTTCATCGCTTTCAACCGGTTCCAATGTGTTGATACTATCAGCGCTTTCAACCGGGATCTCTTCTGCGCTTACATCCTTCGGTTTCTTGCTGTCAAAATATAATTCAAGAGCCTCAATTACAATATCCACTTTAGGCCTGCCGCTTTCCTCTATTTTTTCTTGCAGTTCTAAAGGTATCCTCACATTAAGCTGCTTCTTTTCACCCATGCTTATATAAATGAATATCTATATTATAACTTTTTCTATGCTAAACTTTCGGATAGTACTTGTCGAACCCATCTACAGTGGGAATGTAGGCTCTGTTGCGCGCGTCATGAAAAATTTTGGATTTAGTGAACTCGTACTTCTCAATCCATGCGACCTTGATATGCAAGCTCGCATTATGTCGGTTCATGCCTATGATATTATCGAGAATGCCAGGATAGAATTTTCCATAGAAGATGCCCTGAAAGGTTCAAATACCATTATCGGAATGACAGGACTTCCAGGAAAAACAGATAATAAACATTTCAGGATACCTGCATATAGTCCCAGGCAATTGAAGGAAAAACTCTCCGGGAATAACGGAACAATATCGCTTGTTTTTGGCAGGGAAGATGCAGGGCTTCGAAATGAGGAACTCGAAATTTGTGATATCATAGTCAGTATTCCCACAAGCCGCGCTTATCCAAGCATGAATCTTTCTCATGCCGTTGCAGTAGTTCTCTATGAACTCAGCGATATAGAAGGGGGAGATAGATTTTTAGCTGATCATTTTGATATTGAACTCCTGTACGAGCATATTGATGAAGTCCTGGATGATATAGAATATAAAGAATATAAAGAAGATAAGACAAAGCTTATGCTAAGCAGGATATTAGGACGGGCTCAATTAACAGCACGCGAGGTGCAGACCCTTCGCGGGATACTGCGCCGCATCCAGTGGAAATTAAAGACAGGTGAATATGGAAATGGAAAATCCGGTTAAATTTGTAATTAGCTGCTTTTTTGGCAAAAAGCCAAGAATCGCCCAGAGCCAGATTATCAAACCGTCCGAACTTAAAGGGGACATAAAATTAGGCGAGTTCATTCCCTTTTTCATAGTTGCATCTATAGAAGTCGGGAATACTACAACTAAATGTATCCTGACAGCTACAAATATGAAAGACGGGCGTACACGGGTTTTGAACAAGACCGTTAAAATGACCCGCGACGTGAGAAAACCCAAACCCAACGAAAGGATTTTTGGCTCGACCCTCAGCGGGGTATCATTGACCAGGGAATCAATTGCAGAACTCGTGAGGGATACTCTTATTGAGGCTCATGAAGCTGTGAATCTTGATATCACGACAGATCTTGATTTCGCTGTGAGATCAACAGGTGTTGTCGCGGGTTTTTCATCACCCCATGAAGTAGGGGAATTTATTAAAGCGCTTGCAGACGGTTGTCTTCTTGCAGGAATACCGCCAAAAAAAATGGTGCCTGCCATGTCTATTGATAATGTCCCGCAAAAATTCAAAAACAATACGCTGATCGATAAGATCATATTTACAGGAGCTGTCGGAGGTGTTCTTCCTCCGGTTGGATCAACCGGGGTTGAGATCGTTGCAAATGAAATGGAAGGAGAACTTGCAACAGCGGGTATCAAAGAAGGCGCCAAATGGTCGGGTGTGGATTTCAGGAACCCTGTTTTTTCAATGGACTTCGGGACAACCCTTAAAGGACGGATTACAAATGATGAGATCCCCTATGCGAGAACTGTTGCCAACCTCTGTGGTTATGCAGGTGCGATCCCCGATGCTGTCATTAAGGGAACAGGTCTTGTGGATAAGAGATACGGCGCTGCCCTTGATCTGTTCAAAGATACTAAAGAACGTATGATATGGCTTTCAAAAGGCAGTGTTATCAGGAAATATGCTGATGAGATACATTCCAGGATCAAAATTGAGATCGTACCTGAAAATGTGAACAGATACGGTAGTGTCCCGGTCGACCCAAAAGCCGCAAAAGAAATCGGCGTGATCCTTATAGGGTGCGATGTCGGGGAAAATGGGAGTCTTTTGCCTGAATTGACAGGTATTGGCTCTGAATTATACACAAAACACGGTTTGAAAACAATGTTTGCAACTCTTGATCTCGTATCTGCAAAGATGGTTGGGCGCATCGTTAAACTGGCAATCGAACATCAGCTTATATCAGAGAAGACCTCTATTGGCCTGACAGGAAGGGCCTCTATAACAGGATGTAAACCTTACCTGATATTGAAAAGCATTGAAAAGCTCGGTATTTATAAGGAACCAGGGGAACATGTGGTGTTCGTGGATGATGGCCTTGCCCGCGGCGCTGCTGTCATGGCACGCTGCATGAACTCCATGGGAGTCCCGAAAAACCCGATCGGGGGTGTAAGAGGCGGGGCATGTGTCCTGAAACAGCGTATTGACTATTATGAAAAATCAAAAGGAAGGAACATATGAAAGCACTTTTTATGATGGGATGCCCTGAACTGCCGGTTCAGACAGCAGCGGCATTGTATATAGCAAATAAATTGAATAAGGAAGGATTTGAAGTCACATCAGCCGGGAATAAAGCTGCTATAAGCCTACTCCTTAATTCAGATCCTGAAAAACATTATATTAAAAAAGTAATGGACCTTGACAGGTGCATCGGCGCTCTTGCTGAAAAGACATTTGATTTTGACCTTTGCTTTGTTTTTATACACAGCGACAGCGGGATTTCATATCTTGCGACAATTAAATCAATTTCGAAAGCAAAGACAATAGCCGTGATTTTTGGTAAAGAGATTGAACCTCTCATTGAGGCAGGCGGGGATTCTATCATCATTGCTGCAAAGGCTGTTCATAATCCTACGCCGCTTCGGGCACAGATAGACGGGGTGAAGTCATGGGCTGCGTTGAAGAGATGAATTATGAGATATTGCTCCCAAACAGCTCTTTCAAGGAATGTGCTGGATACATAAAGAAAAATTTCAAAGAGATTTATTATGTAGATGCAGGCTATAAGATATTTGATAATTATCTTGTAGGAGTCCCACCTATACCGATCGCTGTTGATAATGAGGATATTATCATGCCTTATGTGAAACCCTGTCATGGGTGTTTTGTGCTGAGGATACCCGGAAAAGAGGAAATTGAGATATTAAGGAAGAGAAAGTAAAAAAAATGAAAAAAAGTTTATTTGTTCAGAGGAGTTCAGAACCGGTGTATACCACCCTCGATGAATGGATTCTACGCGAATCGATTCCATTCTCCGTCGATTCGTCCGAAACATTCAACGCCTCCGTTGACAGGGTTATTGCTTCGCTTGATGATTCGGTGGAATTGCTTGGCTTTGGGGAGGCACTCCACGGCGGCAAGGACATTCTAATACTGCGCAACCGGCTCTTCCAGCGCCTTGTGGAGGCGCATGGTTACACCGCCATCGCCATCGAGAGCAGTTTCCCACGGGCGCGCCTGGTGAATGAGTACGTGTCCGGCCGTGGCCCGGCATCGTATGAGGCTGTGCAGGAAACCGGATTTAGCCACGGCTTCGGAAGGCTCGACGCAAACCGGGAACTTGTGGAGTGGATGAGGGCGTTCAATGCCGATCCAACACATCCTGTCAAACTCCGGTTCTACGGCTTCGACAGTCCGACCGAAATGACTGGTACTGATAGTCCACACCAGGTCCTGCATTTTGTTCTCGATTATCTCGCCTCAATTGATAGTATCAGCGGCCAGGAGTATCGTGAACGTATCTACCCGCTTCTTGGCCTGGATTCTGATTGGGAGAACCCGGCTGCAATGATGGACCCTACACAGTCGGTAGGCCTGTCACCAGCGGCGACTGCGCTGCGGATTGAGACAGAGGAACTTATTTCAGAACTGCGCGTACGCGGCCCGGAATTGGTGGCAAAGAGCGACAAAGACCGCTATTTGGAAGCCTTGCAGTTTGCCTCGGAAGCACGGCAGTTATTAAATTATCATGCTGAGCTGGCACGAAAGTCCAACAAACGGGTTATCAGACTTCTTGGCATTCGTGATGCGTTGATGGCGGATAATATGGAGTACATCGTGTCCAGTGAGAATGGCCGGGGAAAAGTGTTCGCCTTTGCCCACAACAGCCATCTACAGTGTGGGAAGACACAATGGCAATTAGGCGCTAACCTGCTGACATGGTGGCCGGTCGGATCGCACCTTAACGAGGTGTTCGGCTCGCACTATGCTGTCATCGGTTCGGCGGTAGGGGTTTCTGATGCCAATGGTATAGGCCGACCCGAAGCAAGCACTCTTGAGATGCGACTGACTGCTGCGCCAGGGCCGGTGCGGTTCATTCCGACTCACAGAGGCCACGGATTACCGACCCCGGAAATTGCAGCTCTTCCGAAGCGCTCTGGCAGTACGAAGAACTCAACCTACTTTGCACTAACTCCTCAAAGCCTCACTGATTTCGACTGGCTGGCAGTCCTTGATTCAACTGCATACAATTGCGGTGGACCGCCGCTGCAGCAATGGGATTCTAACTACACTCTTACAAAAACGGCATCAGCCAATCAAGGAAAAATAACTCCTGATATATGAAATAAGCCTTGTGCTACTTTTTGTATACATTTTTTCTGTGCTCTACAACTCTAATAATGACTTTACCAGGGTTATAGTATATATCGCATAATGCACGATAGTCACCAATACGTATTTTGAAACCATATTCATGTTCTTTCAAAATTTCCAAACCAACCCCCGTTTCACCCACCAATTTTATCTTTTTCACTATTCTGGAAGAAATCTGTCTAGGTAGTTTTTGAAGTTGTGAAACTGCTTTGGGATCCCAAAAGATCTCAAAACTCATAGAAATTCCATTTCAACTTCATTTTGAGATATCATTTTAGAAATTGGTGTTTTTCGTGAAATTTCTATTTGTTTTTTAATTTCATCTGAAAGTTCAAGATCGTCTTCTTCAAAATATATCTTTATTTTATGTACATCTTTTTTGATTGAGATGAGATTTTTATGAATTTCTTTCAGGGTAACTTCAGCCATATTAATCAATTGAATTATAAGCTTTGTTATATAAAAAGATTTGTACTCCTTTTTATTACCCGCCCTTTGGCAAAAACGGCATCAGCCAGTCAAGAAATGAGTTCATGCTCCTTGTTTGCAGATAAAGAGTTCCTGTTCCCCGAAACTCAGCCACAAGCCCTTCGCCGCTGAATATTGTTGATTTGAGACCGCCAATTCTTTTTACTGTATAATCCAGCCCTTCAGTGAAAGCTACCATATGGCCGGTATCTATAGTGAAAGGTTCCCCGGTCAGTTTGACTTCGTGTATTGCGCCGAAACTGGAAATGAAGGCGTCGCCAGTTCCAGCCATCTTCAGGAGAAATAAACCCTCACGCGAGAAAAATGATTTTGCTCCACCCCATTTGGTATCGAGGCTCAGTTCAGGAGATGAGGCAATGTAACTGCCATTCTGGACAAAAAGCGTCTCGCCATTCAACCTGTGATGGGCGATGTCGCCCTGGTATGGTGGCGCAAGTCCCACGATGCCTTTTGACTTTGCAGTGAAACTGTTTGTAAAGAAAGACTCACCTCCAAGTAAACCCCTGGTAAGCGCGCCAAACACGCCGCCTTTTGCTTTAGTTGCGATCTCGATCCCCGGCGACATATATACCATAGCGCCGGATTCAGCTTCGATACGTTCCCCGGCTTCCAGCTTTACCTCAAGCAAAGTATAAGCCGGCTTATACATTATTTCATGCTGCATAATTTACACGAACATTCCCGCAACTTCTTCTTTCGATTCCTTGATGATCAGCTTATTGTAGGCATCCTTGAAGTCCTGCATGTTGACTGCTCTTCCTTTCCGTCTTATTACGAACATTCCAGCTTCAGTGACGATAGCCTTTAATTCGGCGCCGCTCAAACCGTCCGTCATTTCTACAAGCTCATCAATATCCACATTTTCAAGTTTCATGTTCCTGATGTGGATCTTTAATATTTCTTCCCTTCCTTCTGCGTCAGGCGAGGGTATTTCGATAATCCTGTCAAACCTTCCAGGTCTTAAAAGAGCGGGATCAAGAAGATCGATACGGTTCGTAGCAGCTACTATTTTAACGTCCCCGCGCGCATCAAATCCATCAAGCTCGGAAAGTAACTGCACCATCGTCCTGTTCACTTCCGATGAACCCGTAGTGCCATCGTATGTCCTTCTGCTTCCCACCGAGTCGATCTCATCGATAAAAACAATACTTGGCGCTTTTTCCCTGGCCATATCAAAAACATCCCTTACAAGCCTTGCACCTTCACCTATATATTTCTGGACAAGCTCGCTTCCGCTCATCCTGATAAAAGTCGCCTTTGCCCTGTGAGCCACGGCTTTTGCAACAAGTGTCTTGCCATTCCCCGGCGGGCCGTAAAGCATAATTCCGTGAGGAGGTTCGACCCCGACGTCAATAAATAGCTCAGGATTTGTTAAAGGAAGCTCAAGAGTTTCTATGACTTCATTTATTTGTCTTTTCAATCCACCGATCATATCATAATCGATATTCGGGCTTTCAATCAGTTCCATGACCCGCGCTCTTACATCTACTGATTTTGATAATACCTGGACGATTGCAAGATTGCCGGTGACAGCAACACGGGCGCCAGCTTCAATATCAGAGATCATATCATCAGGGATTTTTGTAACAATTTCCTGGTTGCTGCCGTGCTGTCTTAATAGCGCCATATCCCCAAGGATCTCAACGACGCTGCAAATAAAGAGAGGCGGCTTTTTCAATTGTTCTATCTGTGTCTGATATTCCTGGATAGTCTGGATGTATTTATTGTTCAGGACCGCTGCTTCAAGAAGCCTTGAATGCATGTCTTTTATCTGGTCCTTCATTATTTGAACTGTTTCTTGCAATTTAGCTATATCGTCTTCAGGATCTTTATTAATTGTCCCCCCTGCAACCGGGGACTTTGCAATTGCATCATTCATGTCCTATACTTTTGGCTAATAGCATATAAATTTTAGGTGGATAGATTTATTAACTTCCAGCTAAATTAATCGGTTCCATGAAGCTCATTGCATTTGTCGGAATGCCCGCATCGGGAAAATCAGAAGCTGCGGCTATAGCAAAAAATTTTGGAATTCCTGTTGTCAATATGGGGGATGTTGTAAGGGAAGAAACTGCTCAAAGAGGTCTGCCTCCAACTGATGAAAATATCGGGGGCACCGGAACTTCACTTCGGCGGGAAAAGGGAATGGATATAATCGCAAAGCGATGTGTCCCGAAAATACGCCTGATCAAGAATCCTGTTGTCGTAGTTGATGGCACACGAAATATTAATGAAATAGAATATTTTAAAAAAGAATTCGGTAATGATTTTATGCTCATAGCTATCCATACGCCTTTTGAGATGCGGTTTGAAAGGGTAAGAAAGCGCGCCCGGTCTGATGACATGAATAGTGCCGGAGAACTAAAGAGACGGGATGAACGGGAAAAAGGATGGGGACTGGATAAGGCCATAGAAAAAGCCGATATAACTATCGATAACATTGAAACTATTGAGAAATTCCGGAAACAAATCGAACTATTGCTGGGAAAAATATGAATGTACCGGTAACGAACGCATCAGAAATGAATGTATCAGTAAAAATTTCAGCTCCTGTCAATCCCACAGAAATGCAGGAGAAAGTTGAAAAGGCCATTTCGAACTTTTTCCCTGTTGAACTCAATCTTCAAGGACCAGAAATCCCGGAACTGTCTGGCAAGGGCGGTCTTGAAAGCTTACGAACTTTGCATTTGCGCTTAAGGGAAGAACGGATCCTTGATACGGCGCGCAAGATCTTTTTGAACGGGATTGAAGGTAATACTACAAAATTCCGTTTGAATAAACAGGTTGCTTATATCGGTAAATTGAATTTTCCCGCAGGAAAGGAAAGCCTGGGTTCTATCAATGTAGAAATATCGGCGCAGAATTTGAGTGAGCTCTTTTCAGTCATCGACTGGCTTGCTCCCCAGACAGTTGGTGGCAAACCCGTTATGGAGATCGATCTATAATGGGTTTTGAGGAATACATTGCAGCAAGGGAATTCCTGGGAACGATCGGGCAGCCTGTGATCACATATATTCTTATAATATCATTATTCCAGGGGATATTTTCAATTCTTTATTCAATTAAAAAAAATAGCAAATATTATGATTATCTTATGAAATGCCTGTATATTTCAACAGGGCTTTATTTAACCGGATTCTTAATGCTTGCATGGTTCCACACCCAGATTTACAATAATGTTTTGATCGAGTACCCCTCTGAAATGGGCCGGATGATCCCTGTTGAAAGCAGCAGGTTCGCTATCCCTCTCTGGATAGAATCGGAAAAACTGTACTTCTGGGCAATGTGTGCATCAATATTTGCCCTGACCGTTACGAAAAGGAAAGATATAATGTCTTTCCTCGGTGTGATATTATCAATTTTTTCCGTTGTTGTATATTTTTTCTCAAATCCTTTCAAAGACCCTCTTCCGATAGTGAATGGTGAAATAACGCGCTGGTATGCATTGCTCTTATCAAGTGATATGAGGATTTTCGAGATAGCAGGAACACTCTATGGCCGCGTAAACTATTATTATAATTCAACATATATGTGGACACATCCGCCAATGCTGTTTATTGCATACGCATCCCTCATTATCACTTTTGCAGCGTGCGTTTACATGCTCTTTAGAAAAGACAGGTTCTATGATGAAATTGCTTATCGTTATGCAAAGATCGGTTACATTCTTCTGACTACAGGCATGCTTATCGGATACCCCTGGGCTATTGAAGCATGGAAGGACAGCGCATGGTGGTGGGACCCAAAGATCAGCGGTTCGATAATGATGTGGGTGCTTTATAGCGCATACCTGCACTCCCGTATTTATGTCAGCAAAGGCAAAATGTGGAAAACTACTGCATATCTTGGGATTATTTGTTTTGCATCTTTGATATTTACATATCTTCTTACGTATATTGTCCCGGGAATACATTCGGTGGTGCAGCCTTGAAGCTTAAAAATTACGATTTTTATTTGATAATCCTGACCACGCTCATCCTTTTTGGAATAGGGGCAGTAAGCCTTTACGGGATTACGTATTACAATTACCTTGCTGTCGATTCCCGGTGGACACAGACCGCACAATACAGCCAGTATATTGATGAAATGAATTCATACCTTTATCCGTTCCTGATATTGCTTCTTATTTCACTTGGGCTATGCATTCCTAAAAGGCTCTTTGAACAGGATATCCTGGTAAAATTCAGCGCTGCAATCCTGGGGATAACAGTGATCATTACGGTTTTTTCGGGATTGGAGAAGGGATTGGGATTTATCCTTGCGGTAATGACTGTGGTTCAGGCTGTTGTTCTTATAATGACGATCAGTAAGAGCAAATCCATCAGGTTCGAAAAGGAAGGATATATTGCAAGGATGGGGTCATCGCTCCTGCATTTTGGGTTTGTTATTATTATATTGAATTTTGTGAGTTTTAGGGATAGTCCTTTACATTTGTTGATATTCTGGATCGGGGTTGTATTGATTACGGTGGGGAATTTATTTTCATTTTATCCTGAGAAAATGGGTTTGATTTTATTGAATAATTGATTATAATAAAATACCACAAACTAATATTCAGATTTTTGGTGGGAAAAAATGGGAAAAAATGGGAAAAAACGGGAAAAAACGGGAAAAAACGGGAAAAAACGGGAAAAAACGGGAAAAAACGGGAATAATATAAATAGGGAAATAGCTATAGTAAGATTATTGTAAACCAGTGAAGTATTGTGATATTTCATAGATAAAATGAAAATAATAAATGAGGAAAAATGGCCAAGCCGATTGAGTTAGGATTAATTCTCACAGGGAAGGATGCAAAAGACTTCTGGGAGAATGAGAATAATCCAAAAGTAACAGAAGAACAGAAAAAGATGTTCAAAGAAGCTATGTATATCTACAAAACTCATAAATTTTAAGGTTAATGGCTCAAATCCCTCATGATGAGCTACAAATATTCCCATTGACACAGAGGTATAGACTATCTTCTTTTAATTCAACAAGTTCTGAACTAAACGAATTCTTGACAAATGATGCCCTGGAAGATCAAGAAAATATGATAAGCAGAACCTACTTGTGTTTTTGGAGAGAGACTCTTGTTGGATATATAACGCTACTTGCAGACACGATTGGAGTTCAATCAATAGACGAAGATGAAAGAGTTGTTGACTACCAATATACAAAATATCCGGCCATTAAAATTGGAAGGGTTGCTGTGGGTAGGAGTTTTGAAAGAATAGGTATCGGTAGATTCTTATTGTTAGCCGCGATAGGAAAATCCATATCTATTTCTAAAGAAATTGGCTGCAGATATATAACAGTGGATTCTAAAGTCAATTCCATAGATTTTTATAAAAAACATAATTTTAAAGAAGTGGAAGGATATAGTAGTAGCGAGTTTCCAAAAATGTATCTGAATATGTATCCAATATATGCAAGTATAAAACCTAAAGAATCTCTGGAAGAATTTGAAAACTAATTTGAGATATCCTTGATCGCTTTTTATATCATCCGTTTTATTTCCTACGATAGTCTTATGGAGAGCTTCCCTGTCCATAAATGCTACCACGATAACTTCCCCAGTTTTATGATCTTGAGCTACAGCCGTGATAATAATAGTTTTTTTCGCCCGCATGATAGCCCATATTCAAATCCTATTTTTCGGTTTCTTTTCTGTATCCAGAATACCTTCTATGATATCAGGTGTTAAAAAAAATCCTGTGGCTATCAGATCATTTATTATTTTCTTAAGTTCCGGTTTATCTTTTATCGGGCAAAGTTCATACCCGATTTTAAGCAATCCCAGTGTGCCTGTGACCTTCACATGTTCCTTTTTTGCGACCTTCCTGGCATCAAGATCATCAAGCGCTGCGATCCAGTCATGTTTTTTTGCCAGTGTGATAACACCTGATTCACCATCATGCAGTGAGATAAGATATTTTTCAAAAAGATAATTTCCTTTTCTACGGTATGCGGAATTATGGAGTTTACCCCTAACCGATCTAAAATCTCTTTTAACAGAGGAAACCTTCTGATTTCAGAAAAGGCACTTACGACGCTTGTATCCAGCACTATCAATCTGATGTCCCCTTCAGGGTTTCATAGTCCTCGCATAATTCTTTGACACCTTCAACTCCGAGTCTGGGATTAATTTCTTTTTCAACAAGGATGCTTTTCATTCTGGTTATTTGAGACCCCCGCAATTGCGGCTGCCTTGGCAAGTGATACTTTTCCCTGCCTGTATAGTCCCACTGCAATCTCTTTCTCATCGTACTCCCGGAGCATATGGCGCAGAGCATCACGAACAGCTTCGGCCATGTTCCCATATAATCCTGCATCTATCAACCGCTTTATTTTTATCTCGAACTCGCCCTTTATTTCTACCGTAGTTGGCATTTGATCACTTGAATATTCATATGATTTTTCAAGTTAAATAATTATTGTGATATTTCAAGAATGTTGGAGCTATTTTGCCAGAACAATCTCTATCGTAGAAACGTTGGAATCTCCCCGGTCGGTTGTAATTTTTTCTGTCCCGATCTTTATCTCTTTTACTCTTGTTTCAGGCAAAAACCTGTTCCTTGAAACTTCTACAGCATCAACTGCCCTTGATATTGCTTTTCCTCTTGCTTTTACATAAATTTCCGCAGCTCCATTATTGAACTGTGTAACTATTGCAAGAACATAATTCATCACCGGTTTGTTCCCGATAAATACTACATTATCCTCTGTCATTGTGTTGTCTCCCTGATTTTTTTAAGACATAAATACAATCCACCTACATATATTTACCGAAATTTTTTTTATGAGCAAAATAATACATAAAAGCTAAATTATCGCAATACTGCGGTTCAATTTCCGGTCGTTGTGTATTAATTTAACCGTCTGCTTTATATCCAAAAAGATACCAGTAGGGAAATAATGATCAAGCTCTCGGAACTTTATTCTGGCAAGGCAAAGACCGTTTTTAAAACCGATGATCCTGAAAAGCTGATAATGGAATTCAGGAACAGCCTTACGGCGTTTGATGGTAAGAAGAAAAGCGAAGCGCCAAAGAAAGGATATTACAATGCGCAGATCGCAGCGAAACTCTTAACGCTCCTTGAAGACAGAGGTATCAAAACCCATTTTAACAGCATGATTTCAGATACCGAAATGGTCGTGGATGCTGTGGACATTATAAAAATCGAAGTCATTGTAAGGAATATCGCGGCAGGCTCACTTGTCAGGAAATACCCATTTGAGACTGGCCAGAAACTTAATCCTCCGATTTTGGTTTTCGATTATAAGAGCGATGAACACGGCGATCCTATGATCAATGATGATATCGCACTTGCTCTTGGGCTTGCAACAGGGTCGGAACTTTCGGAAATTCGAAAAATTGCAATTTCGATCAACTCTATCCTTGTTGATTACCTGGATAAGAGGAACCTTCTGCTCCCGGATTTTAAGCTTGAATTCGGAAGACATAAGGGTAAAATCATACTTGCGGATGAGATATCCTGCGATACATGCAGGTTCTGGGACAAGACAACCGGAGAATCGCTTGACAAGGATGTGTTCAGGTTCGATAAAGGCGACCTTGTGGCTGCATATCGGGAAGTGGCAAGAAGAATAGTACCTGAAATATTCAAGAACGTAAAATGAAACTTGCATGGTGTATCACTGGCGCAGGACATTTTTTACGTGACAGCTTTGATGTTTTTAAAGAATTAAAAGAAAAGAACAGGGAACTTAAGGTTACATCGTTTGTATCGCGTGCCGCAGAAGAAGTAATTAAAATGTATGGATTGCGAAATGATCTAATTAATATTTCAGGCGGCAACTATCTTGAAGAGTGCTTTTATGAGCAGGAGCAGGGTGCAAGCTTTCCGAAAGCCGGAAGATTGCTATTGAAAAAGTATGATGCTCTTATCTTAACCCCTGCAACTTCAAACACTATAGCCAAACTTGCGTATGGAATAGCAGATACTCTCGTTACAAATGCTGTTGCTCAGGCTGTAAAAGGAAATGTCCCGGTTTATATTGTTCCCGTTGATATCGAAGGACATATAGAATCAAAAATGCCCTTCTTCATAGACAGGGAGATCTGTAAGAAGTGTGAGATTTGCCTGCCGATGAAAGAATGCCCGAATAAGGCAATTACCGATCAGATCGATCTATTAAAATGCAATGGATGCGGATTTTGCGTACAATTATGTAGTTATGGTGCGATAATAGGTGGATTAACAAAAATTAAAGTCCGTGATATTGATTCAAATAACGTGAAAATCCTAGGCGAACTTGAAGGAATAACAATACTCGATCATCCCCGAAAAGTCCATGGTCTCATGGACAATGCAAAAATTGAAGTACTAAACGATAAATGAAGGATTATAAAAGAAAATAGAGGCAAATATCTTGTTCCCCACTAAAAAAGTCCAGACATTGATTGGTACGATTATACAGGTTGAGATGAAAGGAGACAAACATACCCTTGAGGGAAAGCTTGAAAGTGCAGATGAATATTTAAATCTGCACCTGAATGATACATATGAAATCATAGAGGGCGTAAAATCGCGCTCCCTTGGTTCTGTCATCCTGAGAGGAAATAATATTATCATGTTAAGTCCTGTAGAGTAGGGGAATAGAATGGAGATTGAAGAAAAGATCCTGAAGCTGATACAATCAAAGAAAAACGGCATTTTCCAGAACGAACTATGGAAAAACGCCAAAATAGATAGCAGTAAATGTTCGAGGATTGTCACAAAGCTCGAAAAAGACGGATTGATCACAAGAGAACAGGATTCCTCAAAAGGGAACAAGACCTACCTGCTCAAAGCCATCGTAAAAAAGGAAAAAAAAGCAAAGAATTTCAATTTATTAATGACCAAGGACTTGTTTTCACCATGCACTGGCTGCTCTCTGGAATGTATTCCTGAAAATTGTATACCCCTTTCCGAATGGATTTATTGTTTAGAAGTTGAATAGGTTAATAATTTTATACGTTAATAATTTTATACGTTACTTATATGTTTAAATTTCTTTAATTCCCCATCTATTGATTTTTTCTCAATAGCCGAGATTTTGCTTGTTGACATCTGTTCCGGATGTGTCGATTCAATATATGTCTGATATTCCTTGTTTTCTAAAATCTGATCTGCAACACTGATCTTTTGTGCAATGTCATTAATGCCAATTTTCCAGATATGAGCAGATTCTGACCGCGTGCCGGTATTTTTTCTAAGAACTTCTTCATCATATATTTCAAACAATAATTCATCTATATTACCAAGATATTGTGCCCTTTCATTAAATATTTCATCCGGGATTTTTTTACTAACTGCCATTTAACTCACCTAAAAATGATTGTTGTCGGGTATTCATATAGTTTTCGCTCTTTAGAGAGTTTATCACGTAAATATTATTTTAAGACGAATGTTAAATTAATAATTAAATTTTTTATAAAATTTTTAAGGGATACAGATAAAATTTAATGATATTTTTTAACTACGTTGACACCAATGGATTTTGTACCCGCAATTCTACATTATTAATATAAGAAAAAAACTTTATATATCATAATAATGAATATTAAACAACATCGAAATGGGGGCTTATATAATTTAATTGTATATTGCCTATTTTTATTGCCATCGATATAAAATAAATTAAATGGAGTGAAACAGATATGGTTAAAGAAAGTGAGGAGAAATTAGCAAACGAAATGCGTGAAGTAAAGAATGCTATCAACCTGTGGGTAGATAATTCGAACGAATTTTTAAAGTTGTGGAGTGACTCAAACATTAAACTTTATAAACCGTTTATAGAGTTCGTTGGAGATAATTCTTTGAAAATGGCAGATATGTCCATGAACGCTTCACCAATAAAATATAAAGAATTTTATGAAGAGTGGATAAAAACATATAATGATACATATGGTAAGATCTTTCAGGCCGAGATTTCCTCACCAAGGGAAGCACTCGAAGATTTTATTAAAATTGCAGATGAGTCGAATAAAGTTTATATGTCCTGGATCCAGGAGTTCGGGGAAAATTCAAAGAAGACAACGCATGTCCTGAATAACGGAAGTGATCCTGCACAATACAAGGAGATTTATGATAGCTGGATGCAGACTTATGAAAAAGTTATCGATGATATCAATGAACATCCTGCAATCAAATATCAGAGAAATGCTTTCGGACGTTATACAGGGATACCTGACTTCTATTCGGAGTCAATAGCGAAGATGGCAAAACAAATCAAAGAAGTGTATTCTAAATTATATACTCCATCAGATGATTCCATCAAAAAATTTTCAGATCAAATGGCAAAATTATCTAAAGGTGAGGCGAATCCTGAAACATATAAAGAATTTTATGATTTGTGGATTGATACCTACAAAGAAGCCTCTT
The DNA here is from genome assembly GCA_012026795.1 of Candidatus Methanoperedens sp. Classification (NCBI taxonomy): domain Archaea; kingdom Methanobacteriati; phylum Methanobacteriota; class Methanomicrobia; order Methanosarcinales; family Candidatus Methanoperedentaceae; genus Candidatus Methanoperedens; species Candidatus Methanoperedens sp. The sequence continues at coordinate 76,553 of VEPM01000001.1, read as the reverse complement.
CAAAGGTGTTTGACCCCAAGACAATGACACCTTCAAAAGAAATACTGGATAATCTTAAAGAGAGCACTGATGTCAGTATAAACCTCTTCAAATCCTGGACGGAAGCACTTGAAAAGATGTCTGAAAAAATGAAAGACCAGTCGAAACTGACCACTGATCCTGAAACTTTTAAGGAGTTCTATAATCTCTGGGTAAATATGTATGAAAAGACTTCTAAAGATATCTTTGAAAGCGTTCCTCTTGTGGGTCCATTAAAAGATATGATGGAACCTGTAAAAAGCGCATATCAGACTTATTCGGACACATCGATCAAGATGTCAAAAATGTGGATGAATTCGTTCAGCCGTATGGCAAGCGCTACAAAGGTATGAATATGGAAGAGACAAAATTTGAATCCACACATGAATTTCTTGACATGTGGGTACAAACTTATGAAGCAACCTTAGGCAAGATATCCGAAGTTCCAGCGGTAGGGCCATTACGGGAGAAAACCGAAAAAATATATAAAGGTTTTCCTCTTTTCTTTAGCCTATATTCATCATGGATGGATACAGTCATCGATTTCCAGGATATTTCCATGGAAGCAATGAAGCGAATGAATGCAAAAAGGGTAACTTTAGAAGGCAAGACAGGTACGGAAAGTTATAAGGAATTTTATAATTCCTGGATGGAATCATATAGTGAAACATTCAAAGAATTCATGAAATCAGGCCATTTCTCTTCGGATATGGGAAAATTCACATCAAATTTCCTGGATGTTCAAAAATATAACCGGGAAATGCTTGAAGAAAATTATCTAAAACCATCCAACCTTCCGACAAAATCCGATATAGATGAATTAAATAAGGAATTATATTCCCTGAAAAAGCAGGTAAAGGAACTATCCGGCAGGATCGATGGATTAGTCGGGAATAAATAATCATTCAATTTCCAAGGGGTCGAGATTATGTATGAACTTAGTTCAATAGAAAAGGAATACAGTAAATTAATGAGCGGATTTCAAATACTTTTGAAACTGCCAGAAATATCAGTTGGCACAACACCTCATGAAATAATCTATACTGAAGATAAAATGAAACTTCTCCATTTTTTACCAACTGTGGAGAAAACCCATCCAGTACCGATATTGATGGTATATGCTCTTGTGAACCGTTATTATATCCTTGACCTTCAGCCGGATAAAAGTGTAGTCAGGAAGCTATTAGATGATGGTTTTGATGTATATATCATTGATTGGGGATACCCTTCCGGAATGGATAGGTATCTCACATTAGATGACTATGTCAACGGATACTTAAATAATGCTGTGGATTTAGTAAGAAAGCGTTCAGGATTGGATAAGATCACACTTATGGGGATCTGCCAGGGTGGGACTTTTTCTGTTATGTATTCAGCGTTACATCCTGAAAAAGTCAAGAATCTCATAACACTTGTAGCGCCTGTTAATTTTGATACACAAAAAGGACTTCTTCATATCTGGGCAAAAAATCTCGACGTTGATAAGATCGTTGATTACTACGGGATAGTACCAGGAGATTTCCTGAATTCAGGATTCTTATTGACAGACCCATTCAGGCTCATGATCGACAAATATGTGGGAATGTTCGACCGGATAGAATGTAAACCCGGCGATGAGGCTTGCACTATCCGAAACGAAGAAACAGTGAAGAACTTTTTGAGAATGGAAAAATGGATCTTCGACAGCCCTGACCAGGCTGGCGAAGCATTCCGGCAGTTCTTTAAAGACGGTTACCAGAAAAACCTGCTAATACAGAACAAGTTTGAACTCGATGGAAAAAAGATCAATCTGAAAAACATAACCATGCCTCTTCTCAATGTAATGGCAGAAACTGACCATCTTGTACCAAACGAAGCAAGTATACCGCTCAATGATGCTGTATCAAGCAAAGAAAAAGAGATGGTGGTTTTTCCCACAGGTCATATAGGCATATTCGTGGGATCAAAATCCCAGAAAGAAGTCTGCCCCCGGATCTCAAAATGGTTAACCCCAAGGTCAGGTCTTGATGAAGAAATAACTCCCGGACCCAATATTAAAAATAAGACATCTAAAAGAAAATCAAAGAAGGAATTACATGAGGGTAAAAGATAAAGTAGTGATTATCACCGGAGGTGGAAGCGGAATCGGTAAAGAGACCGGGATTTTGTTTGCAAAAGAAGGCGCTAAAGTCGTAATTGCAGATGTAAATGAAAACGGAGGGACAGAAACGGTCGAATTAATAAAAAATGCAGGAGGGGAGGCTTTTTTTGCAAGACTCGATGTTTCCAACAGGGAACAAGCAAAGCAGGTCGTGATAGAAACAGTAGCAAAATATGGCAGAATAGATGTATTAATAAATAATGCCGGGATTATCCAGGATGCTCTTGTAGTGAAAATGACAGAAGAACAGTGGGATAAAGTTATAAATATCAACCTGAAAGGACCTTTTAATTGTATCCAGGCAGTTGTCGGACAAATGATTTCCCAGGGAAGCGGAGTGATCTTAAATATTTCATCAATAGTTGCCCTGTATGGTAATGTAGGGCAGACGAATTATGCTGCAACCAAAGCCGGTTTAGTGGGTATGACAAAGACACTTGCCAAGGAACTGGGGAAAAAAGGCATACGGGTAAATGCGGTTGCGCCGGGATTCATATATACCCCGATGACAGCAACCGTGCCTGAAAAAATACTTGAAATGATGAGGGAAAAGACGCCTCTTAAGAGGCTTGGCACTCCAGCGGACGTTGCGAACACACTGTTATTCCTGGCTTCGGATGAAGCAAGTTTCATTAACGGTGCTGTGATAAGCGTAGACGGCGGACTGTTATTATAATTCAATAAGTAGAGGCAAAATAATGAATAATGTCGTTATAGTATCTGCTGTACGTACAGCGATAGGAAAGTTCGGGGGAAGCCTGAAAGAGATAAGCCCGGTGCAGCTTGGTTCGGTGGTACTGAAGGAAGCTATGAAGAGATCGGAAACATCAGGGAGTGAAGTGAATGAAGTCATAATGGGAAATGTGCTCTCTGCAGGCCATGGACAAAATGTGGCAAGGCAGGCAGCAATAACAGCAGGCATCCCTGATGAGGTTCCATCATTCAGCGTAAATAAGGTATGCGGTTCAGGTTTAAAATCGGTTATCCTGGGAACCCAGGCGATCATGCTCGGTGACGCCGATGTTATCCTGGCAGGAGGGACAGAATCAATGTCCACAACCCCATATGCATCAAGGAAAACGCGCTGGGGAGCCAAGATGGGAAATGAAGAGCTTGTGGACTTAATGATACACGATGGTCTCTGGGATATTTTCAATAATTATCACATGGGTGTCACAGCCGAGAACATAGCAACAAAATTTAGTATCTCCCGGGCTGAGCAGGATGAGCTCTCGGCAGAAAGCCAGAAGAGAGCTGAAGCTGCCATTAAAGGCGGGAAGTTCAAGGATGAGATAGTTCCTGTTCCTGCCCCGCAGCCAAAAGGTGAGCCTGTTCTATTTGATACAGATGAATTCCCCAGGTTCGGGACAACAAAAGAGGCTCTTGCAAAGCTCAAACCCGCCTTTAAAAAGGACGGGACTGTGACAGCTGGAAATGCATCAGGCATCAATGACGGGGCAGCGGCAGTGCTTCTTATGTCAGAAGAAAAAGCAAAGGAAAAAGGCCTGGAAATACTGGCTACTATCAAAGGTTATGGTACCGCAGGTGTGTCCCCGGATATTATGGGAACAGGCCCGATCAGTGCAAGCAAAAAAGCTTTGCAGCGGGCGGATATTTCTGTCAGCCAGCTTGATCTCATAGAAGCAAACGAAGCGTTTGCAGCGCAAAGCATTGCAGTGAACAGGGAGATGGGCTGGAGTACTGATAAAGTCAATGTGAATGGCGGCGCTATTGCGCTCGGACATCCAATAGGTGCAAGCGGGACAAGAATACTTGTCACACTTGTGCATGAATTAAGACGAAAAAATGGTACGAATGGTCTTGCAACGCTATGTATCGGTGGGGGGATGGGCGCTGCAATTGTAGTCAAAAGGTGAATTTATGAAGGGAAATAGAAAAGGAAAATTGGAAAATAAAGTGGCTCTTGTAACAGGGAGTTCAAGGGGGATCGGTCGTGCAATTGCAATAAAGCTCGCGGAGGAAGGGGCTGATGTTGTTATTAACTACCAGAATACAAAAGATCATGCCCAGATGGTTTCAAAGTTGATAGACCGCATGGGAATGGCAGATTCCCTGGGAGAAATTACTGAAAAGATCGGGAAAATGGATTGTAAGGAACATGCAAAGGAGATATCTGACCTGATAGAATCAAAAGGATGCCATTCCTGCATGTGCCAGGCGAATGTGAGCGATCCCGGGCAGGTAAACAAAATGCGTGAAGAGGTTATTGAGAAATTCGGGAAGGTGGATATCCTTGTCAATAATGCAGGGATCGTGAGGGATAAATCCTTCGTTAAAATGACGCCTGATATGTGGAGTGATGTCTTATCAGTGAATCTCGATGGTACTTTTTACTGCACCAAGGCATTCATAGACGGAATGCTTGAAAGGAAGTATGGCAGGATATTGAATATTTCATCTGTCATAGGCAGGATGGGTAACTTCGGGCAGACAAATTACGCTGCATCCAAAGCCGGGATGATAGGTTTGACAAAAGCGCTTGCCAGGGAATTCGCGGGAAAAGGTGTCACTGTGAACGCAATAGCGCCAGGGTTCATTGAAACGGATATGGTAAAAGGCATGTCTGCCGAGGCAATGGAAAAGGTCGTTGCCAGGATCCCGCTTGGAAGACTCGGGAAAGCATCCGAAGTCGCAGGAACTGTTGCATTCCTGGCATCGCATGAAGGAGATTACATAACAGGGCAGGTTATTGATATTAATGGAGGGCTTTATATCTGAAAATCTGAAAAACAGCTTACCTATCCTTAAAGTTTAATCCGAATAATATCAACAAGCTTTGCCCTTTCTCTGAAATTTTCCAAGCCGTTAAGGATAATTTAGCCCGTTTACGAAGATTAAATATACGCTAAAGCATAGCCCAGAGTATGGGGTTCAGCAGTTCCACAAGAGCAACTGAACCCCAAGACTTGCCCGAAGGCATGGTTTGGTACGCTTTGGGGTCACTTAAAGCTTGCGCAGTTGTGCCTGATGAGGCGAGGAATAAAAATAAGGAGGAAAAACATGAATAAAATGAAACATAAAGGGAGGGCACTGGGCACACTTTTCACAGCAATGTTGCTGTTGAGCATGGTGTTTGTGCCAGCAGCGAGCGCACAGGCGAACCCACTAAACTCAACGGAGTTAGCGTATAACTACCAGAATACTGCCTGGGATGCCATAAAATTACTAGCTACAGGTAATTCTAACGGTATAACCGATGAGATATTTTTCCTTAAAAAAGGAAACGTAGTGAAATATCTGGAGATCATAAACGATGGAAGCACTTTACAAACAAAAGAGCTTAGCCCATCTCTTCTAAATTCTGTAAAGAAGGAAGAGATACTATCTACTAAATCTGTACAAAATAATACAGAAGAGGCGGTGGCACAGACACTCAGAATTACTAATGAAGACTTCTATAAAATCAGCGGAGAAATCACATCGGTCGTTGTCAAGCATACCTGGACTACAATTGAAGCAAAAAATATCTTTGGAATAGTACTGTATAGCTTAACGGCATCAGGTTATTTCCACTACGACCCTGGTGTGCAAGTTACCTATGTCTCCAGTGATTCAAGTGCATACTCTAACACAGCTCTAGGCTGGAGTGTAGGAGCATTCAGCAGCAGCGCATCGTGGAATACACAAATTGGAACTGTCAATGCAAATGCCAGATTTGATAGTAGATTCTATCCAAGCGTTAACGGATGGTCACAGGTTCAAGTTGATAAGAACGGAATCGATTATCATTCAGGGCAGTTTTATTGAAAAGGGAAATTAAACGGGAGACCTCTCCCGTATTTTATTTTTTGCAATAGGCTTTAACTTATATTTTCTGTGCCAAATCATTGAGGTAAAAGAACACATTGAAGATTTCTTACGCTGGATAGGCGATCCAGTCCCACTATCCGATTCTGTGATACTAACAAAAACCCAGATTTGAGGTAATACTTAGGTTTTATGGGTTGCTGACAGTGCAGAGTATGCGATGCGATTATGAATGACTCTTTACAAAACATTATTGGCAACCAGTTGGAAACTGGTTTCATATACATGATATTTATGGTGTTTCAACCTACAGACAAAACAGAGCCACTAAAAGTGGCTGCGAAATATATAGAGGTGAAAAGAAAATGGAGAAAAGAATTAAAGACCGATTGAAACTGATTGGCAGCCTGACAGTGATGGGATTATTACTGGCAGGCATAGGAAGTGCCTTAGGAGCAGGAACAGTGCTGCAGGAGAAGCCTGTTGTATTCAGAGCGGTTGTTGATCAGAACGGCAGCGTAGTAATAGATAGAGATGGTAAAGTAGTGCAGACCTTCATTATGCCCGAAGTACCAGAAGGAGAGGTACGGACATGGAGTATTTCAGACCGCAGAACGAACTACATAATCGGAGTGCATAACTTGACAAAAGAAGAAATAGAGGAAGTACAAGCAAAGGATGAGTTAGAGCGAAATAAATTGCTTGATATTGCCAAGAGAGATAGTAGATTTCAGGAACTCATTGCGGGGAAGGATTACAAGATGTCAGGGATAGGTCAGGCAGGAACAGGGAACAAAATTGATACAAAAATTATTACCTTTGAAATTGAAGGTAAATACTATAAAGTTACAATAGACATGAACAGTGAAACAGTAAAATCAGTTGAACAAAGTTCAGAACCCAAAGTATCTGATATAGGAGTTTGGGATCGGAGCATTGAATCGTTAGACCAGGATACAGCAAAATAAGGCACCCTTTCTTTTTATTTAAGGATGTAAAATGATGGAAAGCAAAAGAATACACGGAAGAACTGTATTTATGGCAGTGTTGTTTGTCTCATCAATATTCATTTTTGGAATAAAACTTCTCAACCCCACACCAATTCAAATCTTTATACAAGGTAGTAATGCGGCAGTTAGTCAGATTCAAGGATTTTTCACACTTACAGATGTGTTTGTTCTTATTGTATCATCCTTTGTTCTCTGTATCAGTGGAATGTATTTACTATTTTTTGATTCAGTTGGAAATAATTCGGTTGAAAAACCTGCCGGTGAAATAGTATTGGAAGAGAGAAAGAATGAATGGGAAGAGACTGCAAAAACATTGAAAGATGATGAACAAAAATTATACAAAGCGATAATAGAATCAGAGGGAATCATAAATCAAAGCGAATTGATAGAAAGGACTGAACTCTCAAAATCGAACGTTAGCAGGGCTTTAGATTTATTGGAAAGCAAGAATTTGGTAGAAAGGAGAAGAAGAGGAATGGGAAATATAGTTTTGTTAAAATAAATTGAGACACTTACAAAAAGTTTTTGAAATGGATGGAGGAATATAATAATGGCTTAGTTTCCTGAAATTCCCAGTATCGTCGTACAATTGTTTTGGATAATTTTCAGATTGAGGGATCGTATGATGAATCATCGCTCAAAAAGAGCGACACCAGATTACATGTTTATATTTTGAATTAAACTGAATTTATATAGCATAAGTAATCCTTGCCTTCATTCACATTTTCCAAGACATTAAGGTCAAATCAGCCTATAAACGAAGTCTAATTTATCATATTATACTGCTCGAGTTCAAGAGTGAAAAGCAGTTCTTTTTTAAAGGTTTCACCAACAAACTGACGCTCCATGAGATGCTTAGCCTTTTCAGATCAATGCAGTAATTCTCACTTGTTACAAAGTCATCTCACCGCGGTTGTGAAGCTGATGCCCTCCATATCCATTACAAGCTGAATCACATTTCCGCTGCGGCTGCATGCGAAACACCGCCACATGTTCTTCTTGTGATTCACTGATAAACTTGGTATCTGTTCGTCATGAAACGGGCAGGTCCTCATCCTTCTGTTCCCGATGATGATGGCAATCGGATAGGACATAGCCTTCTGGATTTCTTCCTCGGTACAAACTTGCCTCCCCTTACCGCTGTCGAGGCTGCTTTAAGCTGCTTCTCTGGCTTCTTTTTCCTCTTCTTTCCGCATGTCTATTACCCTGAGTTCAAGCTTCCTGAGCAGGTCAGGAACAACTCTGTCATTGATCCTGATATTGTCTTTAATAATGACATCGAGGTCGATATCATATCCGGGCGAGTGAGCAAGGTTCTTGATATAGCTCCTTTGCATGTCCCTTATTGTGAAATGTATGCAGAACAGCCCGTTGTGGTGAGAGGTGTTCAGCAGCCTGAATTGAGACCATGACAAATAACTGCTGCCCGGTTTAAAGGGTGACCAAATACTTGAGCCTTATGCGGTGAAAGCCGCACTTACGGTTCTTGGAAGAGACAGAGTGGGAAACCGCTCTCTCTTGTTCGACTTAAATTACACTCCCAAATTTTTATAATTTCATAGCTATTTCAATATCCTTTATATCAAACAGCATTAGATCAGACTCTTTTATTTTTTCTCTAAATGATTTCGCAAAAATAGCGTAGCGCTCTTTTCTCTTGTCTTTGTGCCATTCTACATACTGTACTTTTCCCTTAAGCTGTGCCAAAATCTTTTTCGCATCAACCCTATCCTGCCATTTGCACTCTGCAAATAATATTTCTTCTGTTACTTGTGCTTTCCTTGTCTTTGTTTACAAAAAAATACAGGTCATCCTTAGATAATAATTTCAGGATGAGCCTTGTTTTTCCCACTCTTCGAAGGCCAGTAATGGAAACAGTAAAAAGCTTGCTCTGGGACAACTCGGCGGCTTCCTTCAGATATCCGACTTCTTCTCTTCGGTCGATAAACTTCATTCTATTCACCTACTGAATTATTCAGTAACTGAATATGTAACGTTTTCTATATCGGACGGGCAGCAGGACTTGTTGGCTTGACATTAATTGAATTTAAAAGAATTCGGATACGTAGTAGGTCGCAAATACCGCAAAATGCTCTTTTCTTTTCCCAGGGTTCCATTATACTGATGATATTACTTTAACCATAACTGGATTATTTAACTGTGCCTGTTGTGTCACAGTTATTAATTAAAAATAATTTCATTCCTCTCCCACTTCAGAGCTTTCCCCTTTTTCCTTCCTCCCCCGCTTCTCAGCCTTCGCTCCCGCCTGTGAAGCGAACACATTCAAAAGGTCAGTCAATTTTTCATACTGCGCAGTCTCAATATGTGAATACCTGAACGGTTTTTTATACTTTCGAGTATCTTTCTTGAGCTTCTTGTACAGGTCATCAGAGCGCGATGTGAGTTTCTCATCCGTCGTCCCTTCGATGAGCATCACACCAGTTGCGCCATATTCAAAAGCCGCATTGACCACATCGGAATCAAGGATATGTATGGAAGGAACGCTCATGAACCTGATAAGAGAGGAGTATTGTTTCCTGTTAACTCCTGCAATATCAGCCGCTGCATAAGCATACGGGTCGATGAACACGATAACACCGGAAGCTTCACTCAGTATTCCCTGAAGCTGCGCCTTTAACTGGCCGCGTGTGAAATTTCTTATCTCGATGCCTTTTATCGGGCAGGCGGGCACGCATATTCCGCAGCCTGTACAGGCAAGAGGCGACAACGTCGCTTTTCCACCAACAAGAGCAAGCGCATTATACGGACAGGCTTTCACACAATCACCGCACCCGTTGCACTCAAATATCTGCGGTTTCTCAGGAGGGATAAGTATCATGCCTTTACCGAGGAACTGAGAAACCTTGTGGGCTGCACTTATTCCTTCAGTAACAGAATCATGGATATCCTTGGGGCCAAGCACGCATCCTGCCGCAAATACAGACTGGTTAAGTGTGTTTACAGGGTCAAGCTTGACATGCTTTTCCTCGATAAAACCATCATCGCCAAGAGATACTCCAAGCTTATCAGCGATTTCTTTTGTGCCTGTTGGGGGGATTAGAGCAGGACAAAGTACGACCATATCAAATATTTCGCGGCCTTTCCTGCCAAGATTGGTATCCTCGTACTGTACCATGAGAGTGCCATCTGTTTTGGGAATTATTTCCGCGACCTTTCCACGTACGTAATTAACACCTTTTTCCTGAGTGTGGTTATAGAATTCCTCAAACCTCCTTCCGGCAGAACGCATGTCGATGTAGAAAATCCAGGCCTCTGCGTCCTCTTTCATTTTTTTCACAAGCTGCGCCTGCTTCTGGGAGTAGATGCAGCAGACTCTGGAACAATGTTTTCTCCCTTTGCCTGTGAAATCCCTGCTCCCTGCGCACAGTACGAAAGCGACCCTGTTCGGGAATGTCCCGTCAGCTTTCTGTAATCTCATCCCGGTCCTGCTCTTTGCTGATAACATTTCCTCAAATTCAATAGCAGTGAGAATGTTTGGAGACGGATAATTATATTCTTCTATAAACGACGGGTCAATAGGTTCAAATCCGGTCGCGATCGTAACTGCGCCCACGGAAATCGTACTTGTTTCTTCTTTTGCTTCAAGATTTATCGCATCGCGCGGGCATACTTTTACGCATACGCCGCAATTCTTGCATTTTGACATATCGATCATGTACGCCTGCGGGACAGCCTGGGCAAATGGAAGAAATATTGCGCCAGCCGGACATTTCCTTGCACATGCGCCGCAGTTTATGCATTTCTTGATATCCACATAGCGCGGGCTATGTTTCAGGGTAATGGAATAATCCCCCGGGCTTCCCTGGACATCTGCAACTTCAGTCTGTGTGAACATTGTGATCCGGGGATTATTGTGAACCGCAACCATCTTCGGTGTAAGGATGCACTGCGAGCAATCAAGCGTAGGGAATGTTTTTGAAAGGCCTATCATGTGGCCGCCAAGATATGGCAGTTTCTCTATCAATATCACTTCATGCGAATCAGCAAGCTCAAGTGCTGTTGTTATTCCGGCAATCCCTCCGCCCACAACAAGCGTCCTGTCCACAAGATCCTTTGTAAGAGGTGTCAGCGGCTCTATTGAACCCATCCTGGCCGCAGCGCCTTTTATCAGGCCCTTTACTTTTGAGTTCACGCTTTCCTTACTGTCCCTGTCATGAACCCAGCTTGCCTGTTCCCGGATATTCGTTATTTCAAGAAGATTGGGATTAAGTCCCGCATTTTTCGCCATCCCCCTGAACGTTTCAAGGTGCAGCTTTGGCGAACATGAACCTATTACAACACGGTCGATTTTTCCCTTCTCTATATCGTTTTTTATCTTATCCTGCCCAACGCTGCTGCAAAGGTAATCCTGGATATTCACAGTAACATTCTTATCTTCTTTGAGCTTATCCGCAACTGCCTGGAGGTCAACCACATCACCGATATTGCCTCCGCACCTGCAAAGGTACACGCCGATCTTTGGATGTTCATTTTCTGTCATTATTTCCCTCCGATTTTTGTGATCAATTTATCGGTTGGAACAAGATGCTGGGAGAGCCCCAGATTCTTCGGGTCAAGACCCATGGCAAGCCCGATAAGCTGCGTGAAATAAATAACTGGCAGGTCGATTTTAATATCGTATTTAGATTCCACTTCTTTTTGTTTTGCATCAAGCTGAAGATGGCACATAGGGCATGTGACAACTATACAATCAGCGCCAGATTCTTTTGCCATTACAAGTAGCTCCTTTGCAAGATTGAGGGCAAGGTCTTCATTCGTTATCAGGATCGGGCCTCCACAGCATTTGGTTTTATAATAATATTTTACAGGCACTGCTCCAAGGCTTAAAATAAGATCATCGAGTGATCTTGGGTTCTCAGTGCTGTCAAAATTATTTTCCGGTCGTGTCAGGAGACAGCCATAATAAGGAACAGCCCTGATCTTAAGGGGTTTTTTAACCTGTTCCTGAAGTTTAGGCAATCCAAGATCTTTAACGATCACTTCAAGAAGATGTTTTGGTTTTGTGTTACCATCATATTTTTCGGTGAGAGCTTCATTGACCCTGGTTCTAAGGGTGCTGTCCTGGAGTTCAGTCCGGGCACGCATCAGATTTGAATAGCACAGGTTGCATGGTGTTGCCATATCAAGCCCTTTTGCTGATGCAAGTGTCCTTGCAGAAAGAGCCGTCTTTACAGTTCTATCCGGAACATGCAAAGCGCCGCAGCAGTTCCAGTTCTTTACTTCTTCAAGTCCGATGCCAAGGCGGCTGAATACAGCTTCCACAGAACTGCGGTAGTCAACCGCGGTTCCATGCGAAGCGCAGCCGGGATAATAGGAATATTTCATTTTTTGGTCTCCGCTTCTGCAGTTTTATTTTCTTCGGTTTTAGCTGGTTCTGGCTCTTTTTCTTTTCCAGTCTCTTTTTCTTTGATCCCATTGATTTCTTTCTTCGGTTCCCCAAGTTTAAAAATAGCCTCCAGTTCCCCGGTATTTTCCATCCTGTCGATAGATAACGGCAATTTTCCTTTTGTCATCATTGACAGTCCAAACGGGAGCTGTTTTATCATTCCAGGCTCAGCCAGGCTGTATCTGGAAATAAGAAGGAATTCAGAAGCCCTGCCGCTATTCTTAATTATATTTGAAAAAATGTTATCGAACTTTGCATTTTTATTTGTTATTCCTTCAGCTACAGCTATTGGTTTTAACGCTTCCATAAGTTCTGTCGGATGAATTCCCCTCGGACACCTGACAGAGCATGAGAAGCATGTCGTGCATATCCATATCGTGTTGCTTGAAAGCACTTCTTTTTTAAGGCCAAGCTGCACCATGCGCACAAGCTGGCGCGGTGTATAGTCCATTTCGTGACTGACAGGACAGGAACCCGCGCATGTTCCACATTGCATGCAGGTCAGGATTTTCTCTCCGACATGGGTTTTTAAGACCTGATCCCTGAAAGCAGTGTCTCTTGATTCCGGAAGTATTGATTCCTTTTTCATATGTTGCTCCCTTAGAGGAAGTTAGATGAAGAGTTGATGATATATAAATATTATCAAACTTGACAGAACCCGCATGATGAGCCCATCCAATAATTAGACGGGATAACAGGATTGACAGGATGAAATGCAAGAAATCTATCCTGTTAATCTTGTTAATCCTGTCAATTGATGGAATCTTAGCCTTCAAAAAACAATGCACAATTCGTAAAGTTGGATTTATTGGATGGGCTCCCGCATGATACAATATTTAAATAGTATAATAAATAATTACTTTAATGGGCGTTTACTATAATATAAAATTTTATACGGTAAACATCTGGTGAACAAGCCAGGAATTAATAGGGGGAATATAAATGGCTAATAAAAATCGGGGGTATAGATGCCTGAATTGAAAAAGAGTCTGGGGTTGCTGGGGGCCACGAACGTAAGTATCGGCGCAATAATCGGCGCGGGAATCTTTGTCCTGAGCGGTGTTGCCTCAGGGATAGCCGGGCCTGCTGTCATAATTTCATTTATGATTGCAGGGGCTACTGCGTTTCTTACAGCATTGAGTTCTGCCGAACTATCTTCATTTATTACCGAAGCCGGAGGCTCCTACATTTATGCAGATAAGGCGTTCGGGAAATTCTGGGGATTCCTGGTCGGCTGGACCAAATCATTTGACTATATAGTCGGAGCAAGCGCAGTTAGCATAGGATTCGCAACATACTTTACATATTTTGTGGGAATCCCGGCCATGCAAAATGTAATAATAATCATCGGGGCAGCGTTGCCTTTGCTGTTCATGCTGCTAAACCTCAAAGGAACAAAAGAAGCTTCAAGCACAAACAATTTACTGGTGATACTGAAGGTTACGGCACTTGTGCTTTTCATAATTGTAGGAGGATCTTTCATATTTTCACGCGGGGATTTTTCCAATTATCATCCATTTTTCCCCGGAGGTTTTGCCGGGATGCTTTCAGGCGCTGCAATAATTTTCTTTGCGTTCATAGGCTTCAATACGGTTACAGTGCTTTCTGAAGAAATAAGGAACCCTGAGAAGACAGTGCCAAGGGCAATAATGCTTGCATTTGGAATAAGTACGTTGCTGTATATCGGTGTTTCGGCGGTTGAGGTAGGATTGTTGAACTGGAAGACCCTGGGCGCTTCGAGCGCACCGCTGGAGGAATCAATGAGGGTCGCGACAAATAATTTTTTCCTGCTTAAATTCATCTCTATTTCTGCGCTGTTTGCAACAGCATCCGTTGTTATGGCTTCCATATTTGGCGGTTCAAGGGCTCTGTTCGCAATGGCAAGACAGCATGTGATCCCGCGTTCACTTGCAAGAGTATCAAAAAATGGTGTTCCTTTCCTCACAATACTGATAACTGGGGTTATAATTGCATTAATTGTTATTATTACCCGGGGCGATCTGGAATGGCTTGCTTCGGTCTTTAACTTCGGAACATTGCTGACTTTCTTTTTTATTAATCTAAGCGCGGTGCGGTTAAGGCGAAAAATGCCTCATGCAGACCGTACATTCAAGATACCACTATACCCTGTCCCGCCGGTACTCGGATTATTATGCTGCTTTATACTTGCCCTTTATTTGAATCTTAATGCTATTATGTTTGCAGGAGCATGGATTGCGGTTGGCATGGTGGCATATTATTATAACAAAAAAAGAACGAAGACAGGCTAATATTTGAATATACTTATAATATTATAAATATTCACTATATGAGAGTTATACGAATATTTATATGTACTATCACCATTATTCTTTAGCTTTTCAAAACAATATAAAACTACTTTCTTTATGTCAACAGATAAAATCATAATAAAAGGCGCACGCGTCCATAATCTCAAGAATATAGACCTGGAACTTCCCAGGAACAAACTAATAGTCATAACCGGACTTTCAGGTTCGGGAAAATCCTCTCTTGCTTTTGATACGCTGTATGCGGAAGGCCAGCGCAGGTACGTTGAATCGCTGTCAGCATATGCCCGCCAGTTCCTGGGACAGATGGATAAACCAGATGTGGAATATATTGAAGGCCTGTCTCCAGCCATCTCTATCGAACAAAAATCCACAAGCAAGAATCCACGTTCAACTGTAGGTACAGTTACGGAAATTTACGATTACCTGCGTCTTCTGTATGCCCGGATAGGTAAACAGCACTGCCCGAATTGTGAAAGCGAGATAACGCCGCAGACCGTAGAACAGATCGTAGGCAGGCTGATGTTGCTTCCTGAAAATACGAAACTCCATATACTTGCCCCTATTGCCAGGCAAAGGAAAGGAGAATATAAGCAGATATTTGATGGTCTCTCTAAATCCGGATACAGCAGGGTTCGTGTTGATGGCAAAATGCTCGAACTGGCTGAAGAGATCACGCTGAACAAACAGCAAAAGCACGATATCGATGTCATAGTAGACCGCCTGGCAGTAAAAAAAGGCATAGAAGAAAGGCTTGCGGATTCCGTTGCCACGGCCCTTCGCGAGGGAAATGGTATTGCAGTGGCGCAGATCCTTGATGGTAAAGAGTTTCTTTTCAGTGAGCATGCAGCATGCGTAAAATGCGGAATTAGTTTTGAGCCTCTTGAACCCAATATGTTCTCATTCAATAGCCCGCGCGGGGCCTGTCCGACTTGCCAGGGACTTGGGAACACAATGGAATTTGATCCCGACCTTATAATCCCCGATAAAACCAGGTCGATCGGTGAGGGTGCCATAGAACCATGGGGATATGAACATGGGTATTACCGCCAGATGCTGCAATCTGTTGCAAGACACTATGATTTTTCACTGGATACGCCGTTTTCGCAGCTTAAGCCTGAACACCAGCAAATAATCTTGCATGGGAGTCTTGAAGCGATACTTTTTAAGTATGTGCCCAGGGACAGGGACGGTATCTGGGAACACAGGAGCGTTTTTGAGGGGATAATTCCACACCTTAATAGAAAATACAGGGAATCCCAATCAGAGGAAGCGCGGGAGAAAATCCAGCAATACATGAGCATCAAGCCATGTACGGTATGTAATGGCGAAAGATTAAAACCATCAAGCCTTGCAGTTACGATCGCAGGCAGATCGATCATTACGACCACACGCCTGTCCGTGAAAAAAGCACTTGAGTTCCTTGAGGGAATTAGTTTTTCAGAAAAAGAGATGATCATATCAAAGCCTATCATGAAAGAGCTGAGGGCTCGCCTGGGATTCCTGATGGATGTTGGTCTTGATTACCTGACCCTTGACAGGGCGGCAGGCACGCTTTCCGGAGGAGAAAGCCAGAGGATCAGGCTTGCGACACAAATCGGTTCAAGCCTTGTAGGCGTTCTTTACATTCTTGACGAACCAAGTATTGGCCTTCACCAGAGGGATAACGGGAGGCTTATAAACATGCTCACCAGGCTTCGCGACCTTGGGAATACTGTGATAGTGGTAGAACATGATGAAGAGATGATACGAAGCGCTGATTTTATCGTGGACATGGGACCCGGAGCTGGAGTGCATGGCGGTGAAATCGTTGTGACTGGAAGCCTTGAGGATATCGTCAATTGTGAAAATAGTCTCACGGGTGATTATATCGGTGACCGGAAATCGATAGCAGTTCCTTATAGCCGGAGAAAACCAGGAGACAAAATAACCATAGTCGGGGCAGGAGAGAATAACTTAAAACAGATAGATGTAAACATTCCTCTTGGGGTCATGACATGCGTAACAGGCGTTTCAGGATCGGGAAAGAGCACTCTTGTGAATGACATTCTTTATAAGGCGCTTGCGCAAAAGTTTTATCATGCAAAAGAAAAGCCCGGGAAGCACAGGGGGATAATCGGGCTTGATAATATCGATAAGATCATAATAATCGACCAGTCGCCAATCGGAAGGACGCCGCGCTCAAATCCTGCAACATATACAGGACTTTTTACACCCATCAGGGATATTTTCGCAAAACTCCCGTCAGCGAAAGCCCGGGGTTACCAGCCCGGGCGCTTTAGCTTCAACCTGAAAGGAGGACGATGTGAAGCATGCAGCGGGGACGGGATTATCACAATAGAGATGCATTTCCTCCCCGATGTCTATGTGCCCTGTGAAGTCTGCCACGGAAAGCGTTTCAATAGCGAGACACTTGAAATTGCATACAAAGGAAAGAATATCGCGCAGGTGCTGGATATGACCGTGGAGGAAGCGCTTACCTTCTTTGAGAATATCCCTAGGATAAAAAGGCAGCTTCAGACACTTTTTGATGTCGGGCTCGGATATATAAGACTGGGGCAGCCTGCTACTACACTTTCAGGAGGAGAAGCCCAGCGCATTAAGCTTTCCACGGAACTCAGTAAACGAAGTACGGGAAGGACGCTGTATATACTTGATGAACCCACGACAGGGCTTCATTTTGCGGATATCCAGAAGCTTATTGATATGCTTTCAAGGCTGGTAGATGCTGGTAATAGTGTTGTGGTTATTGAGCACAATCTTGATGTGATAAAAGTCGCTGATCATATAATTGACCTTGGGCCTGAGGGCGGGGATAATGGAGGACGGATCATAGCAGAGGGAACGCCTGAGAAGGTGGCAAGGATCGAGGGGTCGTATACAGGATATTATTTGAAGAAGGTGTTGGAGTTGTCAAATAGTTAGTGATGATCTGAAAAGAAAGCATGCTGTTTTTATATCTGGGAGGCATTTGTAACAAAGGTGTAAAAAAGGTGTGTAAAATGCCGCAGATTACTTTAAGGGTTGAGCAGGAATTATACGATAGCATAGAGGAAAAGAAGGGTGACAAGGATAGAAGCACATTTTTACGGGATGTCATAATTGCTTATTTTACATCCAACAAAAATGCAGTTGCATCCCCGGAGAATGCAGTTGACTCCCGGCAGAGTGCAAATGCGCCTCATGAGAATGCAAACGTATCTCAATTGCATTACGAAAACGAATATTTAAAGAAAAAACTGGAAGACCTGACTGCATTACATGAGAGTGCTGTTGCATTGCACAGCCAGGAAAAGCAGGATATGAGCAATAAGTTGGATCGTGCCATGCAGCTTGTGAGCCAGGAACAAAGTATTAACATGACGATGCAGAAGCAACTCATGCCAGCACCTCAGGAGATCATAAAAAAAACATGGTGGCAGTTCTGGCGATAGGATTGTTAAATATCATTGGTTTTTCCGTTCAC
Source organism: Candidatus Methanoperedens sp. (assembly GCA_012026795.1). Classification (NCBI taxonomy): domain Archaea; kingdom Methanobacteriati; phylum Methanobacteriota; class Methanomicrobia; order Methanosarcinales; family Candidatus Methanoperedentaceae; genus Candidatus Methanoperedens; species Candidatus Methanoperedens sp. The sequence goes on along the minus strand of VEPM01000001.1, from coordinate 58,456 downwards.
ATAAAAATCAATATATTAAGCGCGCCCGTGTTGGGAATGGTGTGTTATTACAGAGATGGCGCGCTTGGTTCATAAATACGTGAGCATATAAAATAACTTTCGATGTTTTTTACAGTTTTCTTGATTTTAAATAAGAAAACCATTTTGTATGCATACTTCCTAAATATACGCATTGCAAAAACAACTTGTGCCGGCGCCTCAGGAGATCATAAAAAACATGGTGGCAGTTCTGGCGATATAATTGTTAAATATCATTGGTTTTTCGTTTCATATAATATGCGTTTTTACAATATCGCTACCAGAAAGCAATATTCCGAGGTATTATATTAATTAAAAATCAATATATTAAGCGCGCCCGTGTTGGGAATGGTGTGTTGTTAGAGAGATGGCGCGCTTGGTTGATAAATACATGAGCATGTAAAATAACTTTCGATGTTTTTTACAGTTTTTTTGATTTTGAATAAGAAAACCATTTTGGAAGGATAGGGGTAACTTTATTAAGTGAAGTCATAATTGCTTTTTTTGCATCCCAAAATAATGGAGTTGTATCCCAGGGGAAGGCAGTTGGCTCCCATGAGAATGCACACGTGTCTCAGTTGCATTACGAAAATGAATATTTAAAGAAAAAGCTGGAGAATCTGACTACATTACATGAGAACGAGGTTGTATTACACACATGGGAAAAGCAGGATATGAGCAATAAAGTTGGATCGTGCGATGCAGCTTGTAAGCCAGGAAATACCAATTGAAAGAATAAAATTAACAATGCAGTCATTGGGTCATTATATATGTAACCCCAAAATTGTTATGCGGGGGATGGGATTTGAACCCACGAACTCCTGCGAGATTAGCCCCTGAAGCTAACGCCTTTGACCGGACTGGGCGACCCCCGCAATAGGGTCTATGAAAGCATTTTCAGTAGCAATGCCTTCTGGACATGCAGCCTGTTCTCGGCCTGGTCAAATACAGCCGAGTTTGGCCCGTCAACAACTTCTGCTGTGATCTCCTCGCCCCTGTGGGCAGGAAGACAGTGAAGCACCATCACATCATGCTTGGCTTGTTCTAAAAGCTTGCTATTGATCTGGTAGGGTTTGAAGTCGTGTAACCTCTGATCCTGCTCTTCCTCATCACCCATTGAAACCCAGACATCAGTTGATAGGATGTCAGCATTCTTTGCTGCTTTCATCGGGTCATTGATAACATTTATTATTCCTCCCAGTTCCCTGGCTTTGGCGAGGATTTCGGTATTGGGCTCATACCCTTCCGGGCATGCTACGGTCATTTTCATCCCGGTCAGCGCGCATGCAAGCATAGCAGAATTACATACATTATTCCCATCTCCGATCCATGCAAAATTCAAACCCTTGATTTTTCCCTTGTATTCCCGGATGGTAAGAAGATCTGCAAGGAGCTGGCAGGGATGTTCAAGATCAGAAAGACCGTTAATTACAGGTATTGTACCATTTTCCGAAAGTTCGATAAGCGTTTCATGCTTATACACCCGTGCCATGATCGCATGGACGTAACGCGACATCACACGGGCCGTATCAGCTATGGATTCCCCGCGTCCGAGCTGGATATCTTTATAATTAAGATATATCGCATGCCCTCCAAGGTCAGTCATCGCCACTTCAAAGGATAACCTTGTGCGGGTTGAGGATTTCTCAAAAAGCATGGCAAGAGTTTTATTCTTGAGTATATCAAATATTTTTCCGCGCGCCCTTTTCTCTTTCAGGTCAGAGGCGGTATCAAGTAAACTGATGATATCTGCATACGATAGATCGGAAATAGATAATAGATGAGATGGCAAAACCAGGACACTCCTTTTGTAGTTGATTGTTCCAGACTTGTAGGTATAGATGTAGATACTTATTTAAATTTCTTTTCCATAGTGACATTACAATGACCCCGAAAGTTCTTGTCCTTACCGGCTACGGCATAAACTGCGATACGGAAACCTGGCATGCATTTAAACTTGCAGGCGCCGAAGCCGAACGTGTGCATATTAACGATTTAATCAATGAAAAAGAAAGACTCGAAGATTACCATGTCCTTGCTTTCCCGGGAGGCTTCTCATTCGGGGATGATATCGCATCCGGTAAAGTACTTGCGAATATGGTCAAATATAATCTTGGGGAGCAAATACAGGAATTCATTGATACGGGAAAATTGATAATTGGTATCTGTAATGGTTTCCAGGCCATGGTGAAAATGGGTTTGCTGCCAGGATTCAATGGCGATTATGTCACACAGGAAGTTACGCTTACCTTTAATGATTCGGGAAGATTCGAGGACAGGTGGGTACATCTTAAAGCAAATGAAAAATCAAAATGTGTATTTACGAAAGGAATAGACAGGATATATCTTCCCGTTCGCCACGGTGAGGGGAAGTTCATAACAAAAAGCCCGCTGGAGCTTGCAAAATTAAAAAAAGGGAACCAAATTGTTTTCCAATACACGGATATACAGGGAAATCCTGCCGGATATCCCCATAATCCAAATGGCTCAATAGATAATATTGCAGCGATATGCGATGAAACAGGCCGTATTTTCGGGATGATGCCGCATCCTGAGGCATTCCAGCACAGGACTAACCATCCCGGATGGACTCGTCAGGAATTGCCGGAAGAGGGGGCAGGAATAGCGATATTTCGAAATGCAGTTGAGTATGTGAAAGATAAACTGTAAAACAGGTTGTCATAAATTCAACTTAATTAAAGGGAATACAGGACAATACGCTCTGGAAAGACCGCGCATCAAATTGCACGGGTAGTCATTGCATTTCAAACAGCATTCAATATTTTTTTTCTCGGCGCAATTGAAAATGATGCATGGATGTTTTGACATATTCTCTATTTCACAGCCAGCACATCCGTTATTGAAGTTCTTGCATAATCCACAGGCAATACCGCATTTTCCTACTGTAACTACCATTTCTTTCACAAACCATTTTCAATTATTTTAATATACTGTCTTATATTTTAATGAATTGCAATCTCTTAATTACGGTCTTTTACCATAAATATGCCTTAAGTTCATGGTTTTTATTAAAAGGTGAAAAAAGTGCTGATTAGTTTTCTATTGTTTATTGATGGCAATTTTGAGAAAATTGTTTCTATAATTTCGTGTTTTGATAATCGCTAACAGATTCAATCCTCAAAGTTACAGTTGAATCACTCTATTAAAAAAATTTTACATGAACAAAAAAATTAAAAAACCAAAAAATCAAAGAATAAGTATGATACCCAAATAGCAATAGCAATTTGCTAACTGGAATTTATAACAAGTAGGCACATCCAATTTACAGGTTCTAATCCCCTTTCTGTATTAAGAAATGGAACTGTTCGCCTTCCTTGAATAGTTTTATCAGCTTATGTCCCGCCCTTTTTGCCCATCTCGGGATATCCTGGACAGCCGCAGGGTCTCCGGTAACCATCTCCAGGACTTCACCCGGCATTAACTTTTCCATTTCAGTGGTTGTATTAAAAATCGGTATCGGACAATAGAGTCCAACACAATCTACAAGTAATTTTGGTTTGATGTTCTCATTTTCAGTCATTGTGATCAAATATTATCTTTGTGATCATCTATTATTATAATTATTTGATCCCCAGAACATCCGACATTTCATATATGCCAGGTTGTGCTTTTGATATCCAGAGTGCAGCTGTCACGGCCCCTTTTGCGAATGCCTGCCTGCTATGCGCCTGGTGCTTTATCTCGATTCGCTCGCCATCACCCGCAAAAAGCACTGTATGGTCGCCCACGATATCCCCGCCTCGTACTGCATGGATGCCGATTTCCTTATGCCTGGGAGCAATTCCGTGTCTCCCATATACCAGTTCTTTTTTGCCAAGCGTCTTTGAAATAACTTCAGCAGCCTTTATTGCAGTACCGCTGGGAGCATCCTTTTTCTGGTTGTGGTGGGCTTCTATTATTTCAATATCATAATCCTCGAGCCGCTTTGCGGCTTCTGCAAGCAAACCCCAGAAAACATTAACACCTATAGAAAAATTTGGTGTGATGACTGCGCTGATATTATTTTCGGATATTGCTTTATCCATTTCGGCTCTTTGCTCTTTTGTGAAACCTGTCGTACCTACAATAAGATTGACCTTATTCCTGGCGCAGGTAACTACATTTTTCACAGCAGCCTGAGCTATCGTGAAATCAATAAGAACATCGGGTTTTGACTTTTTCAGGACATTTTCAATATCTTTTGCATCGGTCACAGGAACGTCCATCTTTCCTGTCCTCATGACCTCTCCTATATCCTTTCCAATATTTGTGACATCAATGGCGGACACAAGCTTCATCTCTTTTGATTTCAGGACATTTTCAATAATAAGGCCGCCCATTTTTCCGCATGCACCTGTTACGGCTATTTTTATCATAGGATCACTTCAATAGATGAAGGTCATTTAAAGCAGCTTTTAGCTTTCGCTCATTATCGTGGCTCATAGGAGCAAGAGGAAGCCTCAAATCCCCGGCAGGAAGTCCGATAAGTTCAACAGCTTTCTTGATCGGGATAGGATTTGTCTCCAAAAAGACTGCGCGTATAAGAGGAGCAAGCATAATATGCAATTTTTTTGCTTCTTCAAAATTCCCATTGCGAAACGCCTCAACCATGGAAACCGTAAGCTTCGGGGCTATATTAGCTACAACGGAAATTACGCCTGCTCCTCCGATTGCCATTATAGGGAGTGTCAGGCCGTCATCTCCGGAAAAAACAACAAAATCCTCATCCCTGGTAAGTTCCAGGATTTTTGTAACCTGGTCAAGATTGCCGCTTGCTTCTTTTACACCGATTATATTACTCTCTTTTGCAAGCTCGGCCACAACCTCAGGCTTAAGATTGATACCTGTTCTCGAAGGTACATTGTAGAGGATTATTGGAATATCAACTTTACTGGCGATTTTCTTAAAATGAGCAAGCATTCCACGATCATTGGGCTTATTGTAATAAGGCGTGATCAAAAGTGCCGCATCCGCCCCCGCATCTCTGGCAGAACCGGTCAATTCCAGTGCCTCAGTAGTATTATTAGAGCCTGTTCCAGCAACAACCGGAACAGTGGAGCATTCTATTGCGATCTCAATGACCTTTTCGTGCTCTTCTATGGAAAGTGTCGCAGATTCGCCTGTGGTTCCACAGGGAACAATACCGGAAACCCCGTTCTCAATAAGAAAACCGATATTCTGCTGCAAACCTTCTTTGTCGACCTTATTATCCCTCGTGAAGGGAGTAATAAGAGCAGGCAGAACACCGTTTAACATAAATCTTATCTCTTTCTTGTAGCTTTAACTCTCAACTGCCTCACTACATACCCGGCTACCCGGTTCCTGATAATCTTACTTTCGATGTCCGTATATTTCGTAACGTTTTCCTTGTTCTGGTTAAAATCAAGACTAAAAGCATCACCATGTTTTTCAAGTAATTGGGCTGTTAATGATTTTACATATCCTTGTCTAATATTTCCCATAATTAATTATCTCCATTTTCCTTCGCATACAACTCCATTATTCATATAGATTTCTGGAGATTCGGCTGGGAGATTCTTAAAGTCTGCGTTTGTTAATTATATTTCCGATTATATGTTCGTCACAACGCCGCTAATATTGCCTGTCTGCTTTTTTTCGAGTTCAATATCCTGTATAACAGTCATACCTGATATCACTGTAACAATGATCGAGGTATTTGTATAGTACATGGGCTCGCTGGTGGCTGTAAGGTTATAGGTTCCAGCCGGGAACAGGAATGAATAGAAACCTGATGCATTGGCAGTCGCTGTTACGTTGGAATTTAAAGTGAGAATAGCGCCCGCGATCGCTACACTGTTGTTCATCACAGTACCATTGATATATCCAGGCGGGGGTATTGCCAGCGGAAGAAAGTCCACATTCATGGAATCAAGCGTATAGTTTGAATCGCATATCCCATCCTTTTCCAGGTCCATACAATTCTGGCTGAAACCTGTACCGCCAGGGTCTGCCCAGAAGTTTCCACCTGTGTATGGGCCGCCAGCGATGTTTTTGCTTTGTATTTTTGATAAATTCCAGGAGTTATCATAATTCGTAACTTCGAATTTGAAATTATTAGTATTGTTGAAAAAGTTGTTATAAATCGTGTTGTTATTAGAAGAATATAGGAATATCCCATTTGTATCATTCCAGATATTGTTATTTGAAATGTTTGTGAAATTAGCTGCATTAAGATATATGCCGGCTTTTTCAGGCCCGGTTGCGCCTGTTAATGTAAAACCATGGATAGTAACATTGTTTACTGTAACGTTAAACACATGTTCGTTATCATTAGATGCATTAACAATAGTAACATCAGCCCCTGCCCCAGCAAGGGTTACAGATTTGTTGGCTAACACATTTTCATTGTAAATCCCGGCCGCAACATTTATCGTGTCACCATTATTTGAAGCATTCATAGCGTCCTGGATTCTCGTAAAATCCGCACCACCGCTATCGTCCACGGTAATTACCGCTGGTGCATAAGCCGGGGTTCTCGCAGTACCATTGACCCAAGTCGAATTGATATTACCCGAACTATCGACTGTGTGCGTGCTAATATTATATTCAGTATTCCCAGTAAGGTTACTGGCAAAATAATACTGTGAACCATTTGTGACATTTGTCTGGAATATTCCGTCAAGGTATATCATTACTCTGGAGAAATCAGGGTCTGAGGGGTCAGTCCATGTCCAGTTGATAGACCTCGCATAACTAATGTTTTGTAGGTCAGTAATGCTTGAAGGAGCAATGGAATCAACCCAGAATACAACTGTGCTGGAATTCCAGTTACCCGCTATATCCCTGGCGTATATGATTATGTTATTTTCTCCCTGGGATGCTATTATTGTAGTATCAGGTGCGAATGAAACGTTAGGTTCGCCATTTAAGCTATAATTCCAGACCGGGATCACCTCATTGGCTGAAACGCTCAAGCTGATATTGGTAGTAGTATAAGTAATATTCCGGGGAGAGATTATGGTTATTATTGGGGGTATTAAATCCGGTTCTGTTGTAGCTGTATGGTTTGTCCATGTCTGATTGATGTTACCCGAAGTATCTACAGTTCTTGTTGATATGGTATGTTCTGTATCTGGAACCAGGCCTGTAGCGTTGAAGAACTGTTCTCCTTTAAAAACATTTTTCCGGAATATTCCATCAATGTATATCATTACTTTGTAGTAATCCGGATCTGCTGGTTCATCCCATGTCCAGTTGGTATAGGTCTGGGCATAGGTAATGTTTCTTAAATTGCTGATACTTCCTGGTATTATTGAATCCGGGACAAAGTATGTAATCGGCAGGTAGTCAATATTTGTACCTGCAATTGTAAATGATGAATTGCATATCCCATCCCTGTCCGCATCCGAGCAGTTCTGGCTGAAGCCTGTTCCCCCGGGATTTGCCCAGAAGTTCCCTCCAAGATAGGGACCTCCTGTTATAGTTGTATCTGGCGTCTTTGTTATATTCCAGTGGTTGCTATTTGCGCCATTTAAACTCAAGTAATTTGTACTATTGAACAGGTTATTATAGAAAATGTTGCTATAAGTATCATAAAGATAAATTGCCAGATTATTGTTATAAATATTGTTATTATAGTAAGTGTTATTGTAAGCGAAGTAAAGAGAAATGGCGTAATTATTTTCAGAAATATTGTTATTAAGGAATGTGTTATTTGTGGCATCCATCGTTAATAATCCCATACCGTTATTAGTAGCATTGTTGGATTTAATGATGTTATCATTTGATTCATAAACAAAGATGCCGTAGTCTTTTTCCGAAACATCATTACCAGTAACGGTGTTATGATCTGAGACTATAAATATCCCGGAATTCCATGGACTCGTATTGGTAACGTTAAATCCCTCAAGGATAATTCCGCCACCTGTTAAATTGATTGTATTCATCATTATGCCTTCTGAATCCACAATGGGCTTTCCCATACCTGTGTCCACGCCTCGCAAGATCAGAGGTTTTGTAACATCAAAATACCCATAATATTTGCCGCTATCTACCTGTATTTCATCACCTGCATTTGCCTCGTCGATCGCAGCCTGGATGGTGCCATCATAATTGATGCTGCGGTTAATATTGTGTACGGAATCATACATAGAATCCGTATTTATATATGTCCGAAAATTGACATCCCCTACCTGCACACAGGGAGTCCAAGAATTTCCATTGAAGGCAAAACATTCTCCACCTGCATAGGAATTATTGATATCTCCTGTCCAATAGCCTTGAACTACTCCAGCTGGTGGATCTATATAGCTGACAACTATCGCATATTGAACTCCTGAAGTTACGGGAATGCCCTGGGAGAATTTGATAATTTCCGAAATTGATGAACTTCCGGAACTGAGGTTTTTAGAAACAAGAACATTCATTGTGGGTACACCATTCTCAACGGAATTGATGGAAACCCGTAATTTAGTTAAATAAGGATAATCCTGAATTACATTTATACTGGCTCCTTTTAGTGTCCCGTTCATTCCTGTCGTAAATGTCTGGGAGACATATTCACAGCATCCGTTTATATTCGAATTAGCACTAGAAGGCGAAGTAAAAGATTGATCAATCAGGGATTGTCGTGTTTCGCCCCGGACTCCGTCTACATTTACCAAGCTCAAAACTAAAACTGCAACAATTAAACTCCAAATTGTTTTCATTTTCATAATCTCCTATCCTATCCATTATCCTATCCATTATTCAGGAAGAATTCAGCCTTTGATAAAATTTATCACCATATTATATTCGTATTCTATCATAGAAATACTTATTTATAACCTCAATATAAAAGGTTCCACTTTGTATGATTGTGTTAGATGTTCTTTAAATTTAATAATTCATAAAAATGAGATGCACCGATCGGGATTTGAACCCGAGTTATTAGCTTGGAAGGCTAAAGTCATAGCCACTAGACCATCGGTGCAGGTAGGTTGTAGATAGTCTAAAAGGTATAAAAAGCTTTATCTTGCGCCCTGCGAATAGGGAAAATCGGCCTGGAGTACAGCGTTATTTTTTCTATTTAATCACCAAAGTATTATATAGTTCTTATTCATTTAAGGCGTAAAGTACGATGCGTATAGATTACGCAAGTTGAAGTCGATCAAAGTCGGATTTGATGAATTGCAAAGGGCCAATGCGGCTGTCGTATGCCCGTAAAATGCGTGTAAATCAAAATCTATTTGTGAAGACATATTTGCAATAACCCGTATTGGGTTTGCACTTGCCGTAAAAATACTCCCGCGTATTAATTTATATTATCGAAAAGGAGGAAAAAATGTCACATCCGCACAGACCAAGACGCGGTTCTATTGGATTCAGTCCGCGCGTTAGAGCAAGAAGCGAAGTACCTCGCGTGAGAGCATGGCCTGTACAAAAAGAGCCAAAGCTTTTAGGATTTGCAGGGTACAAAGCCGGTATGACACATCTCATAATGAGAGATGAAATCCCGAACAGTTTAACGAACGGGATGGAGATTTCAGTACCGGTGACAATTATGGAAGTTCCTGCAATGAAGGTAGCAGCTATCAGGCTATATAAAAATACTACTTATGGAGCAACTGCCATCGCAGAAGCATGGACAACAGAGCTGGATAAAGAAATCAACAGGGCAATAACCGTACCTAAGAAACATGACCTGCCAGCAGCTATTGCCAAAATCGAGCAGCTTATCAAAGACGGTATTGCAAAAGATTTGAAGGTGGTAATGTACACGATGCCTGATAAAGTAACAGGAATTCCCAAGAAAAAACCGGAGATTATGGAAAACAGTATCGGCGGAACTGACCTGATGGGACGTTTCCAGTATGCAAAAGGCCTTCTCGGGAAAAACGTCAGCATAAACGATGTATTCAACAATGGTGATGTTATAGATCTTGTTGGGATAACAATAGGAAAAGGGTTACAGGGACCTATAAAACGCTGGGGTATACAGCTCCAGAAATCCAAACATTCAAGAGCAGGAAGTGTCAGGGAGATCGGTACTCTCGGTCCGTGGCATCCATCACATGTAAGCTGGAGAGTTCCACAGCTGGGGCAAACAGGATATCATCAGAGAACCGAGTTTAACAAGAGGATAATGCAGATGGGTAAAGATGGAAAGAACGTCACCCCTGAAGGCGGATTCATAAATTACGGTATTGTCAGAAATGATTATGTTATTATTAAGGGAAGCGTACCCGGGCCTGTCAAGAGATTAGTTCGCATGCGACCCGCTATCAGACCAAAGAAACAAACAAAGGGCCAGGCACCTGAAATAACGTATATAAGCCTTGAGTCAAAACAGGGGTGATCCCATGGATTTGAATATAATCGATTTATCCGGAAAATCTACGAAAAAAATTACTTCAACATTGTTCGATGAGCCATACAGACCCGACCTCATTAAGAAAGCAGTGCTGGCAGCTCAGGCAAATCGCATGCAGCCTTATGGGCCGCATATTTATGCGGGATTGAGGACCTCAGCTGAGGGGTGGGGACCGGGCAGAGGCGTATCACGTGTCGCCAGGCTTATGAATGGCAGCAAGGCAGCAAGGATCCCACAGGCCGTTAAAGGCAGAGAGGCACATCCTCCCAAGCCTGAAACTGACAGGACTGAAAAGATCAATGACAAGGAGCGAAAGAAAGCCATCAAGTCGGCGCTTGCCGCAACAGGAAATGTTGAACTTGTCAAAAAGAGAGGACACCAGTTCTCTGCATCATTGCCTTTTATCGTTGCTGATGAGCTTAGCTCCCTGACAAGAACAAAGGATGTTAAATCATTCCTTGAAGCAGCCGAATTGTACGATGATGTCATAAGAGCAAAACATACAAGAGTCCGGGCAGGCAAAGGCAAGCTCAGGGGCAGGCGGTATAAACAGCCAAAAAGCATTCTGATCGTCACGGCTGAAGACAAAGGTGTAGTCAAGGCTGCACGCAATCTTGCAGGTGTTGATGTAGTAAATTATGATCAGCTCAATGCAGAATTACTGGCCCCTGGAACGCATGCAGGACGCCTGACAATATATACCGAGTCAGCAATATCGAAACTCGAGGAGAAAATGCAATGATACAGCACCCTTATGTCACAGAAAAAGCAACGCTGATGGCTGAAAATAACAATGTTCTCCAGTTCATCGTTGATATCAATGACAGCAGAACCAATGTGAAAAGAGAGATTGAGACGCTTTTTAAAGTAAAAGTGGCAGGCGTCAATATGATGATGACCTCAAAAGGAAAAAAGAAAGCTATTGTGAGTTTCGCAGACCCAAACACTGCGACAGAACTTGCTTCAAGGCTGGGAATATTCTAAGGTGAGAAAATGGGACACAGAGTAATGGGTCAAAGCAGGGGAAAAGGTTCTCCTACATATAAAGCACCTTCTCATAAATTCAAAGCGAATCTTATGCATTTGAAAGTGGAAGAAGGAATTATTACTGGAAAAGTGCTTGAAATAATACATGATACTGCACGCTCGGCTCCTATTGCCCGCATATCATTCGATAACGGGCAGGAACGCCTGATGCTTATCCCTGAAGGCATAGAAATCAACCAGACAATACAGTGCGGCATTTCAGCCCCGGTGGAACCGGGAAATACCCTGGTACTGGCAGAAATCCCTGAAGGGGTGCCAATCTGCAATGTAGAGTCACAGCCTGGCGACGGTGGGAAATTTGCCCGTGCCTCAGGCATGTACGGTATCCTTGTTGCGCATGATGTGGGCAAGACCGTAGTGCAATTGCCAAGCGGAGAGATGAAATGGCTTAATCCCAAATGCAGGGCAACCATCGGGGTCGTCGCAGGAAGCGGACGTACCGAAAAGCCGTTCGTCAAGGCAGGAAAGAAATTCTACAGGATGAAAGTAAGGGCACGCAAATGGCCAAGAAGCAGAGGCGTAGCAATGAATGTTGTTGACCATCCGTTCGGAGGCGGAGGACGCCAGCACCCCGGAAGACCAAAGACCGTATCAAGGGGCACGCCGCCCGGAAGAAAAGTCGGCTCTATTGCCGCAAGAAGGACAGGAAAGAGGTGAGTTAAATGGCAAGAAAAGAATCATCGAAAATACCAAAGAGAAAGGGTGAATTCACATTCAGAGGAAAATCCGTAGAGGATCTCAAAAAGTTAAGTTATGATGAGTTCGCACTGCTTGTTCCCTCAAGACAGCGCCGCACTATACAGCGCGGATTTTCAGAAGATCACAAAAAATTACTGCATAAAGTCAAAATAAAAGACCAGAATATAAGGACGCATTTGAGGGACATGATAGTCCTTCCTGAAATGGTAGGTATGAAAATAGCTATCCATAGCGGCAAAGAATTCGTGCCGATCGATATTATTCCTGAGATGCTGGGTCATTATTTCGGTGAATTTGTGCTTACACGAAAGAAAGTTTCTCACGGCGCAGCAGGTATCGGTGCAACAAAATCAAGCAAATTCGTTCCATTGAAGTGATTTACATGAAATTAAATTTCTCTATTGAACCCGCGCCTGAAAAAACATCTAAGGCCATGGGAAAGGAACTTCATATTTCAAGAAAACAGGCACATGAGATCGCAACAGCGATCAAAGGCATGAAACTCGATATTGCGCAGAAATTTCTTGAAAATGTAGCTGCATTGAAACAGGCTGTGCCCTATAAAAGATTCACTCGGAATATCCCGCACAGGAAAGGAATGTGCACTGGCAGGTATCCACAGAAAGCCGCAAAGGAATTCTTATGCATTATAAAAAATGCACAGAGTAATGCCACATACAAAGGTCTTGATCCGGAATCTATGCGGATTATTCACGTAGAAACAAAGAAAGGCCATTCTTATATGGGGCAGTTTCCCAGGGCACAGGGAAGAGCAACGCCCAAGAAACAGGAAACAGTTACAGTAGAAATGATAGCAGAGGTGCAATAATGGGCGTTGAAAAAAAATTCGTCAAGAACGGGTTTGATAAAACCCAGATGGCAGAATATTTCTCAAAACAACTGGAAAGAGCAGGTTACGGAGGCATGAATATCAACAGGACCCCAATGGGTACCCAGGTGACAATTTTTGCTGAAAAGCCCGGGATGATAATCGGAAAGGGCGGAAGGACAATTCACAAGTTGACACACGATCTTGAAACAGTTTTCCGTGTTGATAATCCGCAGATAGATGTCCAGGAAGTAAAAATCCCTGAACTGAACGCCCAGATGATGGCATCAAGATTAGCCGGGGCAATCGAACGCGGCCTGTACTTTCGAAAGGCTGGCCATAATATGCTAAGAAGAATAATGGAATCAGGGGCGCTCGGATGTGAAATTGATATTGCAGGCAAATTGACAGGCCCCAGGAAGAGGACTGAAAAATTCGTAGCTGGCAATATGCTCCATGCAGGTAACCCTGCAATGGAACTGGTTGATAAAGGCTTTGCCATTGCTATAAAGAAACTTGGAGTTATAGGATGCCGCGTACGGTTAATCCGGCCAAGCGTTAAACTTCCAGGCAGGTTTAAAACAGAACAGATCACAGTTCCACAGGAAGCTGCAGTTGCGGGAAAGAAACCGGAAGGTATCAAAGAACTCGTGAAGGCTGCGCCTGTTCCTGTTGAAATAAAACCGGAGATCATCAAACCGGAGGTCACTAAACCAGCTCCTGAAGCAACAAAGGAAACAGTTCCTGAAGAAGCCCATACCGGTAATATCGAAGAAAGGATGCATGGCGATGTCCTGGAACATAAACATGCACAATACGATTACTGGCATCCGGCATCACGCACTCATAAGACGGAGGAATAGTAATGGCAATATTGAGAAGTGATGAAATACGGAAAATGAACGACAATGAAAGGCAGGATGAACTGGATAAAATACTAATGGAACTGATCAGGGAACGCGCCATTGCCTCAGCAGGCGGCGCTCCTGAAAGTCCGGGAAAGATGAAAGAAATAAAAAGGACGATAGCAAGGATCAAAACGATTCAGACGGAGATAAATAAGTAATGAAGCTGACACCACACAATATCATACACCATGAAATCATTGGTCTTGATACGCAGGTAGTGGACAGTACGAACATGTCCCTCATAGGAATTGAGGGAAGAATAGTTAATGAAACAAAAAATTTATTGACCATAGAAACTGATGTCCGGGAAAAAAACATTCCAAAATCCTGTTCATCTTTTAAATTCACAATTCCGTCGGTTGACGGCAAACGTTACTTGCCTTTAACAATAAAAGTTGACGGAAGATTATTGCTCTCGCAACCCGAAAACAGAATCCAGACAAAATTCAAGAAAAAATTCAGGAAATAAAAGAGGTATAATAATGACACGTGATATTGGGTTGGATGTTCAACCGCCAACAAAAGAATGCACAGACCCGAATTGTCCGTTCCATGGAAGCCTGCCGGTCAGAGGACAGGTATTAAGTGGAGTAGTCGTAAGCGACAAAATGGATAAAACGGTGGTCGTGCAGAGAACATATGTGAAAAAGAACACAAAATATGAGCGATACGAGAAAAGGAAAACCAAAGTACATGCTCATAACCCTCCCTGCATGAATGCAGAAGAAGGTGCAAAAGTAACGATTGCTGAATGCCGCCCCCTGAGTAAGACAAAATCCTATGTAATAATTGAGGTGCTAAAATGAGAGGGATGAAGGCAAAAATACCCCGCGCAATAAACACAGCGGCCCGAATGGAAGTTGCAGATAATACAGGTGCGCGAATTGTAGAAGTCATATCGGTATTGAAATATCGCGGTGTAAGGAACAGAATGCCTCGCGGCGGTGTTGGAGATACTCTTATCGTAAGCGTTAAAAAAGGAACCCCGGAAACAAGGAAACAGATGTTCAAAGCTGTTATAATACGCCAGAAAAAGGAATTCAGGCGCCCCGATGGAATGAGAGTCTCTTTTGAAGATAACGCAGTAGTGATCGTAGATGATGAAGGCGTGCCCAAGGGTACGGAAATAAAAGGACCTGTAGCCAGGGAAGCAGCGGAACGCTATTCTAAAATTTCATCCGCAGCTTCGATAATAGTGTAGGTGAAAAAAATGGTATCAACACAACCAAGAAAACAAAGAAAATCCAGATATCAGGCTCCTCTCCATATCAGACATAAATTCATGGGTGCGATGTTAAGTCCTGAACTCCGGGAAGAACATAAAATAAAGAGCATTCCCATTCATTCAGGAGATACTGTCAAAGTAATGCGCGGAGACCATAAAGGCACAGAAGGAAAGGTAGCAGTAGTTAATCTTACAAGCATGACAATTACAGTTGATGGTGTAAGCGTTACAAAATCCGATGGCACAGAAGTGCCAAGACCGGTACAACCTTCGAATGTAATGATAACGAAATTAGAAACAAAAGATGAAAGACGCCTGGGTGATTAAATGGCAACACATCAGAAAAGAGTAGCAGCGCCCATATCATGGCCTATTACCAGAAAAACACACCACTGGGTAGTTGGGGCAAATCCCGGAGCCCATTCAACGGAAACAGGTATTCCACTACTTGTGGTCGTACGTGATATCCTTAAGATCGCAAACAATGCCAGGGAAGCTAAAAGGATAATTAATGAAAAGAATATTTGCATAGATGGTGTGATAAGAACCGATTATAAATACATGGTCGGTCTTTTTGATATAATATCATTACCAGCTACTAATGAATACTATCGTGTTCTTTTTGATTCAAAGAACAGGTTCAAACTGTTCAAAGAAGATGCAAATGCCGGGAAGCTATGCAGGGTAAACAATAAAACAATTGTCAGGAAAGGGGCTGTACAGCTTAACCTGCACGATGGTACTAATGTCCTTGCATCCAATGATTACAAGACTTTTGATACTGTAATTCTCGATCCCGCAGACCGCAAGATAATAAAACATATTGGCTACAAAACCGGAAATCTTGCGATGATCGTCGGAGGCGAACATTCGGGTGAGATCGGGAAGATCAAGCAGATCCGAAAAGTCAGGGGCTCAGGAACGAACATGGTAGCAATATCCAATGAGGGGGAGTTTGAGACAATTGAAGATTATGTATATATGATCGGTGAAACCACACCAGAAATCAAGGTGGTATAAATGAATCCGATGAGAACGCCTTCAATTGATAAAGTAACTGTACATATGTGTACCGGAGAATCAGGCGAGCGACTGACCAATGCAGAAAAATTGCTCGGGACTATCGTAAAGCAAAAGCCCGTCAGATCCATGGCAAAAAAAACCTTGCCGAATTTTTCAATAAAGAAACATGAACCGATCGGTTGCAAGGTGACCTTAAGAGGGAACCATGCACAGGAATTCCTTAAAACTGCATTGAAGATCATTGAAAATAAGATTAGTGCAACACAATTCGATGAAAATGGGAATTTTTCTTTCGGAATTGAAGAACATACCGATTTTCCGGGAATGAAATACGATCCCTCAATTGGTATCTACGGAATGGATATCAATGTGGCTTTAAAAAGAGCGGGATACAGGATAAAATCAAGAAAAATCGAGAAACATAAAGTATCCCATGATCACAGATTGAAAAAAGACGACGTAATTTCTTTTGTTAAAGAGAAATACGGTGTGGAGGTAATTTAAATGGAACGAAGTAATAAAAAATTTGGAGCCGGTGCCAATGCCTGCAAACGCTGCGGCAGGAAACAGGGGCTAGTCCGGAAATATGGATTATACCTCTGCAGGCAGTGCTTCAGGGACACAGCATACCAGATGGGCTTTGAGAAATATACATAGGTGATTACAATGTTATTAGATCCACTTGCAGATGCATTATCAACAATAAAAAATGCAGAAATCATAGGCAAACCCGATTGTACTATCAAGCCCGCTTCAAAATTAATAGGAAACGTGCTTAAAGTCATGAAGGATAAAGCTTATATTGGCGATTTCGAATTCATCGATGATGGGAAATCGGGCAATTTCAAGGTACAGCTTAAAGGAAAAATCAACAAATGCGGCGTAATCAGACCGCGTCATGCAGTGAGAAATACCGATTTTGAAAAATGGGAAAAGCGGTATTTGCCAGCAAAGGGCTTCGGCTCTATTATCCTGACAACTCCTGAGGGTGTTATGACCCACAGTGAAGCCAGGGATAATGGCATTGGCGGAGAATTACTTGCTTTCGTTTATTAGGTGATAGTATGGAAACAAAAAGAACTATAGAGATCCCTGAAGGCGTCAATATTAACATCGATACCACAAACGTATCGGTATCAGGCCCGCAGGGTCAGCTCCAGAAAAAACTCTGGTATCCGGGAGTTGCCATAAAGAAAGCTGGTTTGGAAATTACTGTGGAGACTAACATTCCAAGAAGGGAACAGCTCGCTATCCTTGGTACGTATGAGTCCCACTTAAAAAATATGATCGCAGGCGTGACTAAGGGATACGAATATAAGATGAAAGTCGTTTATTCGCATTTCCCTATCCAGATAAAAACCGAAGGGAACAAGGTAATAATTGCTAATTTCCTGGGTGAAAAGAAGGCAAGAAAAGCCAATATCATGGGTAACACAAAAGTCACGATAAAAGGCGACCAGGTCATCCTTAACGGTATCAATAAGGAAGATGTAGGGCAGACAGCAGCCAACATCCGCACAGCTACAAAGATCAAACGATTTGATCCCAGGGTGTTCCAGGACGGGGTTTACCTCGTGGAACAGTAAGGAAGGTGAAAATATGGAAAATGAAGCGATCAAACAACTTACAACTATCGATGGTGTTGGCAAGGCCAAAGCGAAAATTCTTTATGATGCGGGATTCGAGACGATAGAATCTGTAAAAAATGCAAGCGAAGAAGAGATTGCAGGCATAAAAGGAATAGGCGAAAAACTTGGCCGGAAGATCAAAGCCTCTGCCGACCAGATGGTGATCGAAGAAGAAAAGACAGAGACAGGAGAGGAGACTGCTGGGAAAATCGAAGCATCACCTGTTACTATCACACTCGACACAGAAACAAAAAGACTTCTTAATATAAGAAAAAAACAGAAAAGTAAGAAACCCACATTCAAGCAGACAGATTCCCATAAAAAGAAGAAGCTTGCAGATTACTGGAGGAAACCGGACGGCATACATAATAAGACAAGGTATGCGAAGCATGGAAAATGCCCTCTTGTAGAAGCAGGATACGGAAGTCCGGCGGCTGTTCGCGGGCTTCATCCATCAGGATTTGAAGAGATCATTGTAAATAATATTAAAGAAGTTGAATCTCTTAAGACCGACAGGCAGGCTGGAAGAATAGGCGCAACTGTGGGAGCAAGAAAGCGCAGCATTATCGAGAAAAAAGCTGCAGAACTGGGATTGAAGATTTTAAATCCCACACAGAAGGTAGATTAAAATGGCAGATCTTGCAAATCAGAGAAGACTTGCGGCAGAAGTTATGGATATCGGGGTCAACCGCGTATGGATGGATCCCGAAGCGTTCAAGGATATAGCAACAGCTCTTACGCGGGAAGATATCCGTAAATTGATCAGCGAAGAGAAGATTGGAAAAAGGAATATCAAGGGAGTAAGCCGCGGAAGAGCCCGGAAAGTTGCCCAGACGCGTGCATACGGACACAGGAAAGGCCATGGTTCAAGATCGGGAGCAAAAGGAGCAAGGAACCCGAAGAAAGAACAATGGATGAAAAAGATCCGTGCATTACGCAGCCAGCTTAAGGAAATGAAAGAGAATAAGACCATTGAAGTCTCAACATACCGGAAATTATACCGCAAAGCCAAAGGCGGGGAATACAGAAGCAGGGCACATCTTATTGCCCATGTGGAACAGCTTAAAGCCAGGGAGGCTTGAATATGGCAACAGGATCACGATACAAAGTAAAATTCAGAAGAGTCAGGATGGGCAAAACGGATTATCGCACAAGAAAGCAATTGCTGATATCAAAAAAGCCCAGGCTTGTGATCAGGAAAAGCCTGAAAAACACGCAGATACAGATAATAGTACCTCAATCAGCAGGAGATGCGACACTCGTCTCGGCCAACACACAGGATTTAAAAAAATATGGCTATGCTGCCCCGACCGGGAATATCACATCAGCGTATCTGGCGGGATTATTGCTTGGATACAGGGCAAAGAAAAAAGGACAGACTGAGGCAATAACCGACCTGGGATTATACCATACTACCAGGGGTGGACTGCTGTTTGCAGCATTAAAAGGTGCAGTAGATGCAGGTCTTGATATACCCCATGACCCGGCAATATTCCCATCGGAAGACAGGATCATGGGAAAGCATATTGATAAATACAGAAAAACCAATATTGCAGAACAATTCCAGACCGTTAAACAAAAAATCGAGGGCGAATTCAGGTGAATAAAATGAGAGACAAAGGATTTGAACAAGAGAAAGAGGAATGGTTCCCTCAGACAAGACTGGGTAAACTGGTCAAGGAGGGGCAGGTTACAACAATGAGTGAAGCCCTTGCATCGGGATTACCGATAAGAGAGTCTCAGATTGTGGATGCGTTGCTCCCCGAGATCAGAGATGAAGTTCTTGATATCAATATGGTCCAGAGAATGACAGACTCAGGAAGAAGAGTAAAATTCAGGGCAACAGTCATTGTTGGCAATGGTGATGGTTTTATTGGTATCGGAGAGGGAAAAGATGTCCAGGTTGGAATAGCCATCCGAAAAGCGATAGACACTGCCAAGATGAATGTGATCGGTATTAAACGCGGCTGCGGTTCATGGGAATGCGGCTGCGGGCAGGGTCATACAGTACCTTTTGAAGTAAAGGGTAAAACCGGAAGCGTGGAAGTCAGACTTTTGCCTGCTCCCCGTGGACTTGGGATTGCTTCAGGCGGGACTGCTAAAAAAGTGCTTGAGATTGCAGGAATAAAAGATGTATGGACAAAAGTCAGCGGTGAAACGCGAACAACCCTTAATTTCGCAAAAGCAACTTTTGATGCACTTATAAAGACAACAACTATGAAGGTGTGAAAAATGTACGCTATAGTAAAACTTCGCGGAGAAGTAAAAACCAGGCAGGATATCAGGGATACATTAAGAATGTTGCGCCTTGACAGGGTAAATCACTGTGTGGTCGTCCCTGAAACACCCACCTATCATGGAATGATCCATAAAGCAAAGGATTACGTTGCATGGGGAGTCATAACCCCTGAAACACTTGCAGAAATGCTTGAGAACAGGGGCAAGCTCGAAGGCGGGGATGATCTTACTGAGGAATACCTGAGCCAGAACACAAAATTCAAATCCTTCAAGGAACTGGCTAAATCCATATGCGAAGGAAGCACATCAATCTCTGACATTCCTAAAATGAAACCTGTTTTCAGGATGCATCCGGCAAGAAAAGGCCTGAAAGGTACCAAGAGAACTTTCCAGGAAGGAGGAGATCTCGGATTCCACGGAACCCAGATCAATGCCCTGTTAACGAAAATGAGGTAACTATCATGAGCAAACAAAAAACCAAGAAATTCAGGGGTTCAAGGACATGTGGCGGAGGCACGCATAAGAACCGGAGAGGTGGAGGCAGCAGAGGTGGACGCGGGAATGCCGGAACATGCAAGCATCACTTTGTCCGCTCAATGCATCGCAGCTTGCTTTTTGGTAAACACGGGTTCAAACGCCCGCAGTCCGTGACATCAGACTTGATCATCGTAAATATCGGAGAGATCGATGAGGCCATTGAGCAACTGGTAACAGATGGATTTGCAGAAAAGAAAGGAAATGCATTCCACATTGACCTTGGCAGTATCGGTATAGAAAAAGTACTTGGCAGTGGAAAAGTAACCAAACCATTATTTGTAACCGCTTCCGAGTTCTCGTCTGTCGCAAAGCAGAAGATTGAAGAAGCTAAAGGGCAGATAATTTCCCCTTTAGAAAAACCAGAATAGATAAAACAAGAGTAAAAAAATATGGCATTTGAAAGTCTTGCACCCCTATTGAACCGTCTTCCTGCGGTTACACGCCCGGAAGGCCATGTGCATTTTAAGAAAAAACTTGGATGGACACTGGGAATTCTTGTCCTGTATTTCGTTTTGGCCAATATCCCGCTATTCGGGCTGGATAAAAGCTCGATCGATCTGTTCGAACTTTACAGGGCATTCTTCGCCGGAGCTTCCGGTTCACTGATGGTCCTGGGAATAGGTCCGATAGTGACAGCTTCAATAGTGTTGCAATTGCTTGTGGGAGCAAATGTCATAAAAATGGATCTGACTGATCCACATCAACAGGCTATCTTCCAGGGTTTGCAGAAACTTCTTGTTTTTGTAATGATCGCTCTTGAAGCCCTGCCGCAGATCCTTGGTGGATTTATGAAAGCAGATGCCGGACTGGCAGCTACTCTGGGTGTTCCTGTAAGCTACATAACATTGTTGTTATTCATCCAGGTTTGTATGGGCGGTGTATTAATTCTCTATATGGATGAAATAGTTTCCAAGTGGGGAATAGGCTCAGGTGTTGGAATGTTTATTATCGCCGGCGTATCGCAGCAGATTGTACAGGGCCTGTTCAACTGGAATGCAGATAACACAGGAACTCCGATAGGTATCTTTCCAAAATGGATATTCATGGCTGGTCCTACATCCGGTGTCGACTTGAATTATATATTGACAAACAAAGTCCTGTTCCTCTACAATGCAGGAATACTTGCGCTGTTAAGTACAATAATTATTTATCTGATGGTAGTTTACGTGGAAAGCACGCGTATCGAGATACCCCTTGCCCATGCAGCTGTAAGAGGAGCACGCGGCCGATTCCCTGTAAAACTCATATATGCAAGCGTTTTGCCAATGATCCTTGTCAGGGCTCTTCAGGCAAATATCCAGATGATAGGCCTGATTCTTTCAAGCAAAAATATAACGACGCTGGGAACTTACAAACAAGGAACCGCTGTCGATGGACTCATGTATTACCTTTCGCCCATAAACGGGCCGAGTGACTGGATACCCAGTCTTGTTGGACCCAGATTTACGAACCTTGGTGTAGCAGAACCTGCGTTATGGAAGATAATCCTGCATGTTTTCACTGATGCGTCCATGCTTATCATTGGAGGTATAATCTTTGCTCTTTTCTGGGTCGAAACCACAGGAATGGGCGCAAAGCAGGTCGCCGAAAAGATCCAGAAGTCGGGAATGCAGATTCCGGGCTATCGCAGAAGCAGCGGGACACTTGAACGCGTAATGCAGCGGTATGTTCCCAAAGTAACAGTTATAGGCGGGGCATTTATCGGGATTCTTACACTCATTGCAAGTTTACTTGGTACTCTTGGCGGGGCAGGCGGAACAGGACTATTGCTGACAGTCAGTATCATGTACAGGTTGTATGAGGATATTGCAAGCCAGCAGATGATGGAAATGCACCCGATGATGAGAAGCTTCTTCGGGAAGGAATGATATAGACAGGATCGACGGGATTAACTATATAAATCGAATCCTGTCGATCCGGTAAATCCTGTCACAAATGATTATGTGCTTTTTTAAATGAATTTATATAAATAGCGTCCTTAATTCCCACAATATCTTCGGATTTTTCTTAAATAAAATTGGCAGCACTTTTGGCAGAGCCATCTTGCTGGTATCTATCCCGGATAGTGAATGAGCTAGCTGGTTTAACTGCTCGTCTGACACCTTTATAAGAAGATTTTTTATCATCAGGGATTTACTCAATTCTTTTCCTATCGTGGCGCGCCACCTATCTTCGTATTCTTTCAGTATCTTAACCGAATAATCTCCCTTTTCTTTTGCCTTGATACATACCTCCCCTGCAATTTTTCCTGCATCCATTGCATTGATGATACCTCCTCCTGTCAGGGGATCTGACTGCCTTGCTGCATCACCTACAAGAATAAGACCATCCGCCACTGTTTGTTTTATCGGCCCGCTTACGGGAACGCCTCCCACTACCATTTCAATGATCTTACCCTCAGGCATATAAGTTTTCATGAAATTATGGAGCAATGAAATCGGCTTCACAGTGCCGCATTTGCTGCCGAGTATTCCCAGGCCTACATTTGCCGTATGTTCTCCTTTGGGAAATAACCACAGGTAACCTCCAGGCGCATATTTTTCTCCAACGTAAAATTTGTTGTACTCACCCGCATCAATATTTGAAACAAGGAACTGGGTGCATGTGTTGATATCTACAGGTCTCAATGAAGTATCTATTCCTCCCCACCTGCCGACCTTGGATTCCACACCATCAGCCCCAATGACTATGCTGGCCTTGATGTCAGTGACTTCTCCCATATACATGGCTTTTATACCTGAAATGCTTCCGTTGTTACTTAATAATCCCATGGCTCTGGTTTTTACCATGACGTCTGCGCCTGCCATGGCTGCCTGCTGCGCAAGCACACGGTCAAAAACTTTTCTTTCAAGATTAAAACCCGCTTTTTGGCTTGATGCTTCTTCGGACATTTTGATCTCAGTTCCATCAGGAGCAAATATCTTCGAGCCTTTTAATTCGGCAGCTATCCATCTGCTATCAGGCTGAATATGTTTTACTAAACCTTCTTTTCCAACTCCCTCAGCACATCTTACCGGATCTCCTATTTCCTGTCTTTTCTCAATCAATAGCACTTCCAGCCCTGCTTGTGCACAGGTTTTTGCAGTTATCGAACCACCGGGACCTGCCCCAACTATAATAACATCATAACTGGATTTCATCTTATTACCACCAGCTCAAGCGCCCCAACAGGACATATTTTTGCACATGCTCCGCAGCTCGTGCAGGTATTATCCACTTCAATCCATGTTTCCGCCAGTTCGAGTGCGCCAACAGGACACACTCCCACGCAGGCTCCACAGTAACCGCACTTATAACGATTAACAATAACACTCATAGGCTGCCTTGTTAACGCGTTCAGCACATATAAATTTTGTTAAGCGTTCACGTATTCAGGAGTTAATTCACAAAAAAATCCATTACCTTCGATTTCCTGATGTATTTCAACTGTCTCAAAGAGCACAGGAACACTTAATATTTTGATATCATTTTTTGTAATGTAAAGCTGTTCTATTTTTTTGGCTGAAATTCCAGATTTTAATAATTTCACCCTTTCTTCGGATGTTTCTAACATATACTATCTCCATTTTTGTTCTTTGTTTTTTGAGCACGTCTGTTTTTGCATTGAAGCATGCGTCTTCATAATCATCATTATGAGCATTAATGATATTAAATATAATGAAAGTTTTTGGGTTTATTCAGTTGTTATAAGTTTTATTATTGTTTATTTTAGTTCTCTATAGTTTAATAGCTATTTTTTTTTGAATTTGAGGTTGATGGTCGCTTTAAAAAAAATATATGAATGCTCATGACGCTAATTACTTCTATTGAAAATCTTAATTAATACTGTTGCATATATAGTCAAACAGGATGTGACAATATTGAATAAAATTATTTTTAAAGATGCCAGAATTACAAAACCAGAGGATAATCAGCCGGAGCAGATAAAAGAAATATTTCCGGATATATCACCTGTAAAAAAAGGAGATATTGTAGCTATCAAAATTCATCCTGGTGAATATGGCAATACAACACACATCAGACCCGTGATTGTAAGAACAGTAGTTGACATGGTAATAAAAGAAGGCGGGATACCGTTTGTTACAGAAACCACGACCTTATACAGAGGTATGAAGCTTAATGCCGCAGAACTCATTCAGGGGGCGGCCATGAACGGATTTACACATGCGAGTATGAATGCTCCCTTTATTGTGGCAGATGGATTAAGGGGCGGGGATGGAAGAGAGATAAAGATCAATGGAGATGTGCTTGACAGTATTACGATTGCATCAGGTATCGCAGAAGCTGATTCCATGATAGTCATTTCCCACGGGAAAGGACATCCTGCCTCAGGATTCGGCGGCGCCGTGAAACACCTGGGCATGGGATGTCTTGACAGGGCAGGAAAAATCAAAGTCCATGAGGTAGGAAGACCTTCCATCGATCCTGAAAAATGTATCCAGTGCGGGGATTGTGTGGAGATTTGCCCCTGGGGGGCAATTAATCCTCCACAGATAGACCATTCAAAATGCTGCGGAGAATTATCCTGCGCTGATGCATGCAGCAACGAAGCGATAATTCCTCCTGCGGATGCATCTCTTAAAATGCAAAAAAGGTTAGGTGAAGCAGCACTTGGACCTATCAGGGCGCTCAAAGGGCGCATCGGTTATATCAACTGGGTTTATGACCTTACACCCGGATGCGATTGCTTCAATTTTTCAGGCGAGCGTTTTGTGGAAGATATCGGAATACTTGCAGGAACAGACCCGGTAGCTATTGATGCCGCCACGATTGACCTGATAAATGAACGAATGAAAATAAACGGCAAGTCGATATACCACTTGTGGGGCACAGATCCATCCATACATCTGGAAGCTGCTGAAAAAATAGGTTGTGGCAGTAGAAAATATTCATTCAGGAATTTATAAAAATATTTTGTACTTCACAAGCGCTGTACTTGAACCTATTATCTTTTCAAATACAAGCTCTCCGGACTGCTATAGATAAAATGAAATTGATAGCGTAAGTTGGAGACTTTATCGCCGCAAGATTTCAATGATTTTGTCTATAACATCATCAATAATTTTCTTTTTGAGATGTCCCACAGAATATAAAATTATGCCGCTATCTGCTGTAAAAATCCGGTTTGGTCTAATATGGCTTCTTTGTTTAATATTGCCTTTCGCGAAGTCTTTATCATCGATCTGGATAGCATAATCATCATTTATCCATTGGCTCGTTATTTGACATAGAATTATATCTTTTCCTGTTAACTCTGCAATGACCAGCGCTGGGCGTCTTTTAGATTGCGTTAGATCTGAAAACTGGAAAGGAACGACAACAACATCCCCTTTTACAAATCTTGCCATGCCTTATCTTCTTCTTCCCTCAGCCAATCCTTTTTAAGGGAAGATTCACTTGCAATCGCTGTTTCCAGCTTTTCTTTAACGGTCTTTGTTTTGAGAAAATGGATAAAATCCAGTACTTCATCTAAAAGGGGTTCTGGAATATGTTCCATTTCATGCAAGATTAATTCTTTTTTTGCCACATTTACCATGGTATTATATTTCTATATCTTTATTCTGTTATAATTGTTATGTTGTATTTCCTGTCTATTTAAGTTCTGATCTCTATGAACGCCGCCGTTATCATCATTTTCTTTACACTAACTTAAGAGGAGCAAAAGAGGCTTGAAGTTCATCAAATATCTCCCCACAGCTATTTTGAACATCTTCGGGTAGACGTGCAAGACTTTTTTCAGCTTTTTTCGTCAAAACAACATTAAACATTCAAGACCTTTTTTGCTTTTAATGCTCGCCAATCCGTATATTTACCAGACTTGAATTCCTTCTCCCCTTCAACAATAGCTTCAAGTTCATCATTTTCAGGTTCAACTTCGGGAACAAGCAAGCTCTTTAGGTCTTTTATTTCCGTTCTTAGGAGTTTCAGTTCTCTATATATACTCTCAATAGTTGCAGCCATAGATCGATACTGTGAATATTATGCCTTTTGAATATTTAAATGTGATGAAATCCCAGGAAATAGTAAAGCGTTTTTGATGAAATAAGGATGAAATTAGAATGAATCATCCCGAATCGCGCATAGGGAGAGGGCAGATATGTGTGCCTGCTGGCATAAATGGATTCCGAGAGCTTATCAAGAACAAGCTTGCCGAGCTTGGTATAGCGCAGGATGAGGATACGTGGAGTGCAGGGCGACCAGTTGCCTCTGTAATTTCCAATTTGCGTTACCAGTTGCCACTGTCGGGAAGGATTAGAGGATGGTGATTTTGGAGTGAAGGTGGAGAGGACGAAATTATGGATTTTCTAGTCGTGGTCGAGCTTTATCTTTGTTCCTTCCATTCTAACTTCGGCGTGGGATTGGAGGAATGGTTAGTATTCAGTCTCTGTAATTTCACGCAAGAATCATATTGATCTGATTTTTAATATATAAATTATTATCCAATTTTTTTAAATATAATTAAGTTGTAGGCAAGTTATAACTAAATACAAAAATTTACCGAAAAGTTTAGATTGAAGTAAAATAATTTTCATCAAGAAAAAAATGAGTAGAGAACTTAATCCTGAACTAATGAATGTACCTCAAACAGGGCATATGAAAGTTCATAGTAAAATTCTTAAAGATTTAAGCTCTGGAATCTATAGCAATCCCGCAAATGCAATAAAAGAATTAATAATAAATTCCTATGATGCAAGTGCTTCAAAAGTAACAATAAGGGCCAAGCCAGACCTTGATTCATTTACAATTATAGATGATGGAATAGGAATGAATTGTGATGACTTTGAAAATAAATTCGCATGGATTAGCCACTCTGAAAAACGAAGAGAGAATGAGTTTTCAGACAAATTTGAGAGGCCCTTGGTGGGTAAATTTGGTATCGGTTTCATCTCAGCTTCTCAGTTATGCAATAAAATGACTGTTATCTCTTCGAAGGCAGGTGAGAAAAAGAAATTTAGAGTTGATATAGATTTTAGCAGATATAAAGGGGAAGGATACAAGCCAGATGGAGGACCTGAAAATATCTACGATGTAAGTCAATACAATTTTATCAATTTAGAGGAAGAAATTGGAGCTCATTATACTATAATCATATTATCAGAGCTAAGCCGGGAATTTATAGATATTCTTACTGACAAGGAAATATTAGAAAAACTGGAGGAAATGGATGAGAAGGAACGTAAAAAAAATGAAAGAATAGATTTAGAGGATATATCATTCGAAAAAATATCTGAAATTATCTCATTAAAGACTATTAGAGAAATTGAAAAAAATGTCGGTACATATTGGCAATTTGTTTTTGACATTGCGAATACAGTTCCAGTCCCCTATTTACCTAATGGACCACTTAATATCAAGAATATGCATCCTGTCCTCAAAAAAATAGTTGATGATATCAAAAAATATGATTTTTCAGTTGAGATCGATGGAATAGATTTACGGAAACCAATAATCCTACCAAATTCAGATGATATAAAAATAGAAGGGGAAGATTTCGATGTATATTTCTTTGAGGAAAAACAAATAGTAGATAATAAGCATCTCAAATTCAGGGGTTATTTCTATAATCAAAAAAATCGAATAATTCCCGTTGATTTTCAAGGGGTATTAGTTCGAGTACGCAACGTTTCAATTGGAAAAGCGGATCGAAATTTTCTTAATTATCCTTGGATGGAAAAACTATGGATGGCATGGACATTTGGTGAAATATATGTTGATGAAGGATTAGAGGATTCTTTAAATATTAACAGAAACTCTTTTGTGATTAATCATCCACATTATATGTATATTCAGAGATATATACATAATATTTTACATGATATTATTTTCAAAAGGGCAAGAGCGAGATACGAAGAAAGAAAGGAAAAAACGAAAATAATTCAAGCTGAAAAGAGAACTGAAATAATTAATAATGTTTTACAGCAACCCAGAAAGAAAGAAGAAATTTCAAAAGTAACAACACCACCAAGAATAGAAATTCCAGTTAAAACGGAAGTTCCAATAAGAGTGGAAATACCAGAAAAAGAAAAGACAATACCCAGCGTAAAAATATTTCACATTTCACAGAAGTCTAAAGAAAAAGAATTATCGGATTATTTGAAATTACAGGATTTTAACCAATCTGAGCCAGTAGTTGTAGATAATAAGAAGAGAATAATTATTTTAAACGATCGCCATAATGTGTTTAAAAGACTTAAAAAGAAGGACAAAGAATCATTAGAAGAAATTTTGACTTTATTTGAAATATCTCTGGAGAACTCTGGAGGAAATATTAACAAATTAAAACAATTATTTTTTAAAAACCTTGAAGAATGGAGGAGATAAATGCCCGAAGATGGTTTTTTCAATAGAAAGGCAGATGAAGAAGTCTTCAATACACCCCAAAAAAAGTATATAAGACATGAAGTATGGTCTAAATATGCAAGAATAAGGAAGGAGAAATGTCATTCAGATTTCGTAAGATATCTTACGTTTCCAGCGGAAGGGTGTTACGATATAAAAATACTTGAAGGGATGGGACTTTTAAAAACGCTGCAAATCAATGGAAGAACTAAATACAAGAGCGTAGGTTTTTGTGAAACTGATTCAGAGAAATTTGCAAGAATCCAAGAAAAACTTCCTGATGCTAGACATCATAATGGTGAATACGAAGACCTTGTTGGAGCGTATAATACTTCAATACCTGACAAAGCTCAGAGATGGTTTCCATTCGATGTTATAAATTTAGATTTTACTTCACCCTTATTTTATTGGAAATATTCTGTAAATAAAGAGAAGGTTACTAATTCAATACTTAGAACTTTTCAAATTCAGAAAATTAGACATACCTCATTCACATTGTTCCTAACATTACCTGCTCGTAAAGATGATGATATTCTTAGCGGTAAAGAAAAACTTGATAATATTGTTAAAGATAATCTTGTTAATCCTAGACAAATTCAATTTAAAAAGAAATTTTTTGAAAAATATAATATTAATATGAACTCTTATATTTTCGATCAAATTGATTATCGCGAATATCTTTTAATATCAATTCCTAAAATGGTCATAAATATGGGAACTAGGGAGAGTTTTGACGTAGTTTGTTGTGAAAGATTTTCTTATAGGGGCGACCATTATGATGGTAGAAGTAATCTAACAAATATGCTAACATTCGTTTTTGAGTGCGAACTTATAGGAAATTCAGATGGTTATACTGGAAAAAATCCAGTGGAACTATTAAATGAAAGGTATCCTATGAGAGTTCTTGATTATTTTACATCTAAATTTATCGTAATTAATGACCTCTTTGAATCTGATAATGGCATTAAAACAAGATATATGGGGATTACATTTTGACAATTGAAAATTATATAATGCAATCAATAAATTAGTTTGTTCATGTTATGGAAAATATTTTACTAATAGAACCTGATTATAAGAATAAATACCCACCTCTGGGATTAATGAAAATATCTACCTATCATAAACAAAGAGGAGATAATGTAGTTTTTTACAAGGGATGTTCACCAACATTAAAAGAACAGATTTGGGATAGAATCTATATCTCAACCTTGTTTACCTTTTATTGGAATAAAACCATTAAGACAATAAAATATTACAGCCAAAGTGTTAGGCACCCTTCCCATATTTTTGTTGGTGGCGTAATGGCCACCTTAATGAAAGATGAAATAAAAAAAGAGATTGATGTAACTATAGTTGAGGGTTTATTAAATGAGCAATGGAAGTTGCGCTATACAGATGATGACAAAATAGATTCTATTCTTCCAGATTATTCAATTATAGATCAGAAATCAAATAGTTTATTAGGATATTCTTATCCAACAAATGATTCTTATATTGCTTATGCTACAAGGGGCTGTATTAGAAAATGCAAATTTTGTGCTGTGCCAATAATAGAACCACATT
Organism: Candidatus Methanoperedens sp.; assembly: GCA_012026795.1. NCBI lineage: Archaea > Methanobacteriati > Methanobacteriota > Methanomicrobia > Methanosarcinales > Candidatus Methanoperedentaceae > Candidatus Methanoperedens > Candidatus Methanoperedens sp. Next base: position 28,086 of record VEPM01000001.1, on the reverse strand, counting down.
TTACAAATAGTATATCAATTGCTAAGCAAGTAGAAGCCATAAAAAAGGAATTCGGAGAAAAAAAACATTTACTTTTACTCGACAATAATATTTTAGCCTCTAAGGAATTTCCAAAAATAATTGATGAGATCAAATCTGCTGGTTTTGAAAAAGGGGCTAAATATTCTCTAAACATAAACGGCAGAAAGTTTTTTTCAAATCGTTATGTAGATTTTAATCAAGGTATAGATTCAAGATTACTAACAAAAGAAAAAATGAAACTGTTAAGTGAAATTGCTATTTACCCGTTGCGAATCGCTTTTGATGATATAAAATTTAAAGATACTTACGTAGAAAAAGTAAGGTTAGCAGCGGAACACGGAATTAAAATTTTATCAAATTATATTTTATTTAACTTTGAGGATACACCAGAAGATTTTTATGAAAGGTTAAAAATTAATGTGGAATTGAATGAGGAATTTGAGAGAAATGGATATGAAAGTCGGATTTGGTCGTTTCCAATGAAGTATTCCCCGATACATGGCAATTTTAGTAAAAATAGGAAATATATTGGTCGAAATTGGAATAAAAAATATTTAAGGGGTGTTCAATGTGTATTACTTGCTACCCATGGGGTAGTTAGTCCAAAAAAGAAATTCTTTGAGAGAGCATTTGGGAAAGATGTAGAAGAATTTCTGAAGATAGTTACATTGCCAGAAGATTATATAATTCATAGAAATATCCACTTAAATAATGATGATAGAAATAAATTAGAAGCCAAAATCAATTCATTGAATAAAGGACAGAAGGATACTCTCATGAGAACAATATTTGCTAATAATTTTAATGATATTGAGACTCTAACTACCGATAGAGATATCTTAGACATTTTGGAGTTATATAAGTTAAATAAATCCGCTATTTAAGATAACAACAGCTAACATTACACCTTTATCCATCAGCGCAAGCGATAATTTTCGAGTATCATCTATAGAATAAATGGAGTGTAATCATTTTCGCTTAAACCCCGGAGTCCATCGACTCGATTGATTTCCGGCGCGTAATAAAATGAAAATGCTTGTAAAATGGATTTATTTAAATAGTAAGGCAAACAAGAAATATCGTGGTAAAATGATGAACAAAATGGTTACCCTTGATAAAGTTCTCGAAGAAGCAGAACATTTAGAATTTGATGATAGGGAGTATCTATTGAATATTCTTTCTAAAAGGCAGATTGAGTTAAGAAGGATTGAAATATCTAAAAGGGTAAAAGAAGCATTGAAGGCTTACAAAGAGGATAATGTAAAGAGCGGGAAGCTTGAAGAACTCTGGAAAGACCTGAATGATTGAACTTATATGGGATGAGAAGTTTAAAAGACTATTTAAAAAGTGGTGCCAGAAACATCCTGATTTAAAGGAGCAATTCAGGAATAAAATGGAATTATTTGTGATCGATCCCTTTCATCCATCTTTGAAAACACATAGCTTAAGTGGTATCTTAAAAGGGTCATGGGGAATGCGGATAAATTATGAGCAAAGATTGATATTTAGATTCGTGGATAAAGAAAAAAAGAAAATCTTGCTAATAGATTTAGGAACGCATGATGAAGTATACTAATATAAGTTCTACACCGTTTCATATAAATCTGCTGTTTCAAATTGCTAAGACTCTTTTTTTCTAAAATCCCGGCGCCCATCGACTCGATGATTCTCGGCACGTCACAATCGGACGTAACCCGGGACGGCTATCGGGACATGGGAGCGCGCCGCCTGGGGATTTCATGAAAGCTGCGGTTCGAATCCTGTCAATCCAGTCCATCCTGTCGAAATATGTTCTTACTCTGGTTATGATATATATCGGATGTTTCAGAAATGTCGGCGCTATATTTTTAATAGTTATATTATAATAAATATATTCACCTTTCGCTGTAGGTCATGGATTTATTATTAAACTCGAGTTTCTGCCATCAAATGTAATTGAATACTCATCCATGACATTTCGCCCTATCAGAACATCTCTCTCATCCTGATAGAAAGCGATGATTTCTTTGTGTTTATCATCAAGGAATTCCATGTTTATTCTGGTATACCATGCAGTGACTATTCCTCCCACCACGCAAATATTGGACGATAAAGCATTTCCAGCCCCAGCTTCAGCCAAAGTTCCCTTAGTATAACAACTGTGTCCGAACCCATATTGAGATAGGCAAAAGCCTTTGCCTTCTTTTTAGAGACTGGGTTTATAAGGGTAACTGTGATACAAGCGGGTCGTTGTCTATATAATCAAAAGATGCTTTTTCAGGCATGTTTCCTTAGCCTGACGGTAGCTGGATTTTTACCTACCCTACGCATGAAAAGCCTGTGACTTGGTCGCTTTTTCCTGGCTTCGAGATCGACATCACTAATGTGTTCTCCAACAGAAACGAGGTTATTCTCCTCGATATCTACGGCAATGATCTTTCCAATACAATTTCTCCCATTCTTCCCTATGCGTTTCGTAGATGTGCCTTGCTTTTTCATCAATGATATTGGCGTCTGTCATCTGATCAATCTCTTTGATTTATACGTCCTTAAGATTAATAATCTTTCCTTGTTATATTAGTATTGAGAGTTATTATTTCAACATTAAATATGTGTGTTTAAGTCGAAAATCACAAAGTGGGATGCTGCATGAAGCAAAATTCCCTGATTCTGACAGGTTCTTCTTAACATTTTTGGACTTATAGGCGCTTACATCAAGCACAGTTATGGATAGGATATTCATAAATTTCTTCTTGGCGTCATTGATCGCTGCCGAGGTCTCATAGCCATATATCCTCCCGAGTACAAGCAGTATCCCCTGGACATTTTCATGCGGCGAGTCCGGGTTCTTCTTCGGGTCAAATTCGTCAATAGGTTTTTCTTCTTTGAGGTACCATACGCCGCTCCCTTTTTCTTTCTGATAAAAAATGCTATACTGCTGCAGCGTCCTCCTTACTGTATCTTTCCAGGTGGGATTTGTTTCGGTTTTCCAATGCCCCTCGATTTTTGAATTTATTTCTTCCAGATGCCCGTAATTACCTGTTTTTTCAAGAGCTTCTTTTACAACATCTTTCCATGTCAATTTAATTTCGCTCTTCATTTGATGACTTAAATAAAATCCTTTGATCTTAATGGTTTCGTATGTAACGTTCCTACGAGTTTAGTACCTGTGTTGTGCGGTTTATAATGTAAATGATTGCATCTATGACGTATCGGCGCCAAACTTTAATATGTTAATAATTATAAATATATCACCCTGAAAAGTTCGCAAGAACAAAAGGTAGAGATAATGTAAATCATCCTCCGGCGCCACCACATAAAGATGAACCAGCGGCTCATACGTTTTCACATTACAGATTTCGCTAAATAGGCCGCGCTCAATTTCGGTAATTCGTCGTAGATAAGATGCGAAGCAACAAATCTGCGTTTATCCGCGTTCATCTGCGGTTTTCTTTTTCATAAAGCGAAGCCATCAAAGTGTTTGTAATTTCTTGCAAGCATAAAATTTCTTAAATTCCGATTCCCCTCTAATGCGGTTAGCCCGACATCCCTATCATCGGCTGCTCCAGTGACCCCTTTCACAAAAGACCAGCGCTGGCTGAATGTAGCGCAAGTGGGTACTTCGGGAACATCTCAACTTCAAGGGATTTAATATTAAGATAGTGACTTATCCAACGACAAGACATTTATATAAGCGCATGGCTAATTATATGTTGGATCATCATGCAAACGGAAATTTTCAAGCGCATTATATGCGATCCCAATATTCTTTGTGGAAAGCCAGTTATAAAAGGAACTCGAATATCTGTTGAGATGCTGCTGGAACTGCTGGCAAACAACTGGACTCACGAAGAAATAATGGAGAACTATCCCCATATCAAAAAAGAGGATATTCTTGCAGCATTAGAATATTCGCTGTCGCTCCTGAAAGAAGAACATATCTATTTAATTCCCGAAAAGGCCACCGTTTGAACAATTTACTCACCTTTTTGGCCGACGAAAACGTTCCTTTCTATGTAATTAAATAATTAAGGAAGGAAGGACTTAAGATAATATCAGTTATGGAAGAGAGTTCGCAGGATCAAGTGATGCGAAGATACTGGAAATATCTTCAAGAAATAAGTGGGTGATAATCACATTCGATAAAGACTTTGGAGAACTAATTTATAAGGAGAAGTATGATAAACCAGCAGGGATTATTCTCTTGCGAGTGGCACCAAAATCACCTGCGTATATATTGCAGGTACTAAAATGGCTTTTATTAGAGGAAAAACTCTCATTTGAAGGAAATTTCGTAGTTGTAAATAAAGATAAAGTTAGAACTATAAAGATTAGTGATTTTTAATTGATTGGTAATATAGATTTAAACGACAAAGCACATGAAGAGCCAAAAAACAGTTACTTATTCCAGCAGCCATAAGATTTTCTGGATTTTGCCTAATTCAAAAGCTTATTTCTTCTTTTCACTTTCTGTCATGTCACGCGCCGACATGATAAGCATAAGCCCTATATCTTTTCCAGTTTATTAGTTCCCTATGCTAGTAAACGCAGACCTTCATATTCATTCAAAGTACAGCAAGGCAACGTCCCCGAAAATGGATATTCCCACCTTAGCTTCGGAATCGATGAAGAAAGGTATCCAGCTTGTGGCTACTGGGGATTGCCTCCATCCAGGGTGGCTTTCAGATATCAAAACGCTAAAGGAAGAAAACGGTATTTTCAGGCTAAATTCTAAAAAAACAAATACAAAAAAAGATGCCATTTTTGTTCTCACAACCGAGATCGAAGACGTAAACCAGGTTCATCATCTCCTGATCGTCCCTTCAATTTCCAAAGCAGAGGAGCTGTATGAATTTATGAAACCTCATTCAAAAGACATAGATTCCAACGGCAGGCCTAATGTCAGGCTGGATGGTAAAGAGATCGCCGACGCTGCAATATCGGCAGGCGCCCTTATCGGGCCTTCGCATGCTTTCACTCCATGGACTGCGATGTATGCATATCATAATTCACTCAAAGAATGCTATGGGGATATGCATAAGCATATTTATTTCCTGGAACTGGGATTGAGCGCAGATACTTCTTATGCAGACAGGATCGCAGAACTTAAATGCCTCACATACCTCTCAAACTCCGATGCACATTCACCTTATGTCAATAAGCTCGCCCGCGAGTTCAACCGTTTTGAAATGGAAGACATAAGTTTTGATGAACTGAAGATGGCAATAATCCGGGAAAAAGGAAGAAAACCTGTTCTTAACGTGGGAATGCCGCCAGAGGAAGGAAAATACAATGAGAGCGCATGTATCCGGTGTTTCACCCATTATACAATAAAGGAGAGTGTCATGAGAAACTGGAAATGTCCATGCGGGGGAATTATAAAAAAAGGGGTAAAGGACAGGGTAAATGAACTTTCTTCTTTTGATGAACCGCAATATCCCGGTCACAGGCCTCCATATATTCACATCATCCCATTATCAGAAATAATCGCAAAAGCGCTGGGGGTCGGCCCCAATACTAAAGGCGTCCGGAACGCCTGGAATGCTCTGATTGACCAATATGGGTCCGAAGTAGCAGTGCTCATTGATGCGGATATAAAGACGTCAGGAGCAGATGCGCGGGTTATCAATGCTGTAATTGCTTTCAGGGAAGGGAAGGTAAAGGTAAATCCAGGCGGGGGAGGACAATATGGAAGTGTTGAATTGCCAGAATCAATTGCATCTAACCAGGGGATGAATAAAAAAAAATCTGACCAACAAACATCATTGTATAATTTTGATAAATAAGTAATTATAAATTGGAACTGTAATAGCAGCGTAACATTTATTATGGTAAATAGATATATAATCGGCCGGGTTTTATGAAAATATCAAATATATTCATTTATTTATTCTTAATAACGTTATTTTCGGCTCCGGTTTCTGCTGACCTTATTATAGAAAGTAATGCTACAGTCAATATTCCGGATAAAGATTTCTGGAGTACTGCAATAAGCCCGGATGGCGCCACAGTGGCATATGTTTCTTATGATACATCAAATAATCAGCAGATCTTCACTATAAGGACCGATGGTTCAGGAAGAAAACAGTTAACCAATGACCCAAATCGAAAATGGGGAATTGAATGGTTAACGGATGCAATCTCCTATATGTCCTATGACAATGATGGCATAGAAAAAATATACATTGTTTCACCGGATGGGCCGGAAAATCGAAAATTACTCAATGAAACCATCCGCCAGGGAAAAGAACCTATAAAGAGAGATCGTTTCTGGGGCGCAGCCTCATGGAATCCAGCAGAGGAAAAGATATTATTCACATCATTTGGTAAAAACGGAGATGAAAAGATATTTGAAGTAAATATCGATGGAACCGGACTGAGAATGGTAATTAATGATACCTCGCGCCAGTGGAACCCCAGGTGGAGCCCGGACGGCACTTCCTTTGTTTTTATATCACAGGACAAAAAGAATCTTGATCAATTATACATTGCCAGTGCCGATGGTACTGGCATAACACAGGTAACAGATGATGCATTTAAGAAATATAATTTGAATTGGGGAAGGGATGGTATTCTTTTTGTTTCGACTGAAGCCCAATTAGCAAGCAGTGAAAAGATATTTATCATTAACCCTGATGGCACCGGGAAAAGACGTCTTATGGAAGATGGTTTCAATCAGGGAAATCCCACGTGGAGCAGGGATGGGAATACAATTCTTTATGAGGCTACAGACATCAGGGGAAATAAACTAATTGAGTTATTGAATCTTCAAAAACCTGGAGTTATATCTACGGTATCCTCCACTCCCGTTGTTACAGGACCGATGATCACACCAACCGCCATAGAAACACCGGTAATTGAAAAAACACCAGAGAAAAGTTCTCTTGAGGGAATCGTATTACCCCTTGTAGTTATACTTGGTCTGGTAGTGATAATAATATTGGCTATTAATGCATCCAAAGATTCGAAATCAAAGAAGAAATAATCATTCCACTACTTTTGGCATTAATCCTTTTTTACTAATCCACCAGTATGCTGCCCAAGTTGCGATTATTGTAGAGAAAATAATAAGTATCACATACCAGCCCCGGTCCCCGGGCCCCATATCGAAAGCCGCATTTCCCAGTACGGTGGCAATAGTATTTGGAACCAGAACTGCCGTACCTAATATGGTCAACCATGTCATGACAAGAGCCAGCCTGTTATTTAATATCTGAAGCTGGTTGTTGTATATACTCTGAAGCACTTCCAGTCCTGAAGCAAGCACATCGGACATGTGTTCGCTCAGGGCAATATGCCTGTTCACGTCATCTGAAAGAATACCAACTCTTGCAAGCAATTTCGGGCTGTCGCTTATCAATTCGGCATCACCGTGCCTGAGTGAGTTCACTACATCAAGGGTGGCCCAGAGAGTATCCATATAACTTATAAGGGCATGTTTCATGTTATGGATCTCAGGAGCGATCATTCCTCGCGGGCTCATAGGATCCATCAGGATCTTGCTCAATTCATCCCCCTGGGATTCAATCTGTCTTAAATGGTCAAAATTCCTGTTAATGTTTTCATCTATGAGCCTTGTCAGGATTATTGTCAATTTGTCTTCAAGTACCAGATTTGGCTTTATTTTTCTCATAAATGCGTCAGCATAGCGGGAAAGACGCACAAGACGTGTCACGTTATCTTCATGAATTGTTACGATCAGGTCTTTTCTTATGAGGAAAAGTATCGGGCTTATAAGAACATCAAATTTCTTTACTGCAACGGCAGGAAGCATCAATCCCATTTCCGTATCCCTGTCTTCATAGGCAGAAAGATAATTGGACAGGATTGTAGGCGCAAGTGATGAACTGAATCCCAGGGACATTGCAATAATTTCTGCATCCTTTTTGATGTCTTTTACTGGAAAATTTAACCATGCTACTGAAGAATCTTTCAGGAATGAAATGAAATCATGCGGATTATTCCCCATTACTTTTATGGGTCTTCCGCCCGATATTGGCAATGCGACGCAGAAAGCTTGCTTGCTGTCAGAAAGAGGCAGCGGAGACAGTGGGATGCTGCCATGCTCTCTTTTTTCATCCGGTATTGAATTAATAGTAATCTGTGCAGATTTTTCCTCGTTCATAATATTGCCTCTTTAGTCCCGGACCTTATATGCAAGGTATTATATTTATATCTGCCATATCTGCCTTGCTTCGGTTCATGTGCATTTTTTGCAGGCTTTTGTGAGTTTATCCGATGCTTCGTTTATTTTTTTATGAAGTAATCCAATATCTTTTTCGATTGTCACTATCTTTTTCTTAATAACAGCAATCTGTCTTTTTGTTTCAAGAGGCGAAGGACCCCCCATTACTTTACGTTTCCTGACATTATCCACAGGGTCAAGAGCCTCCCTGATAGCTTTTCCTGTTAGGCCCCTATCGCTTAATTTCTCATGTATTATTTCTGATGAGAGTTCATCAAGTATTGAAAGAGCTGGAACCGAACCTGTTTTTGCAATTGAGCCGACAATATGGTGTGCGGTCCGAAAAGGAATACCCGTAGTCCTGACAATGACATCAGCAAGCTCTGTAGCTGTCATAAAACCTGTATTTGTTGCTGTTATCATGGCATTTTTCTTGACACTCATTGTCCCGATCATACCCCGGGCCATTCGTACCGAAGCCCGCACCGTATCAAGGGCGCGCCACAGGTGCGGTGTTGCTTCCTGAAGGTCGCGATTGTAGCTGTAAGGAAGGGCTTTGCATATCGTCAGTACAGACACAAGTGCGCCGTTAACAGTCCCGGTTTTTGCGCGCATGAGTTCGGCAATATCGGGGTTTTTCTTTTGCGGCATGATCGAGGACGTTGATGAATAACTGTCGTCAAGTTCAATAAATCCGAATTCCGATGAACTCCAGAGTATCAGTTCTTCTGCCATTCTGCCCAGATTTGTCATCATGTTTGAAAAACAGCTTATGCTTTCGATGATGAAATCGCGCGTGCTGACTGCATCCATGGAATTTTCGATTGCCGAATCAAAACCGAGAAGTTCAGTTGTCCTTTTCCTGTTTATCGGAAAACCTGTGGAAGCAAACGCGGCAGCTCCCAGGGGATTCTGGTTGGTGTGCCTGAAAGCTCCTTTTATCCGTTCAATATCACGAAGTATTGCATTTGCATGAGCAAGAAGATTGTGAGCAAGGGTAGTGGGTTGTGCATGCTGGGTATGAGTGTATCCGGGCATTAAGGTCTCATGATGTTTTCCTGCTGTCTTGATGAGCGTTCCAACAAGATCCTGTGCTTCCTCCATAAGAAATAAAAGCTCCGCCCGCAGCGTAAGGCGTATGCATGTCGCAACTTCGTCATTACGCGACCGTCCCGAATGCATCCTTCCGCCTGTATCTTCACCCACCATTTCAATGAGGCGCGCTTCAAGAGCGATATGTACGTCCTCATAGGAGGTATCAAGGGCTGATATGCCATCCTTTTTTATTTTGTCAAGACCCGAAAGAATTGCACGGCATTCGCTCTCTTTTATTATATCCTGTTCTTTCAGCATGACCACATGAGCCTTATCAACCTGGATATCAGCATCGAATATGCGCTTGTCAGCTTCCATTGATGAAGTGAATCGCATAATATCTTCGTCCGGTGTAACCTCAAGCCGCCCTCGTCTTAATATATTCATAAATTGTCTTTAATTCATGTCAATGGTTATAAATATAGGGGCTTTTGATGCGCACAAACAAAAACGATTTTATATGGATATTACATAAAACACGCTCCAGGTATGGATTAATTATGACAAATATTGCCGCATTCATCAGTTATATTTGATCCTGCAAGTTAAACACCCAGAATTATTTAAATATCAACTGTATATCAAGGTGAACCATGACCCTAGAAAAACTTGACATATCGATCCTTAAAAAATCCGGTTATATGAAACAGAAGCAGAAAGACCTTTTCGTGGTCAGGCTTCGGATGCCCTGCGGCAATGTCACTTCAGACCAGCTATCAGGGATAAGCCGTCTTGCCCGGAAATACGGCACCGGATACATACATATCACAACCCGCCAGGGGATGCAGATCCCGAATGTGAATATACACGACCTGGATGCTATAACAAAAGAGCTCGAAGACAACGGGACGCCGCCAGGCTCCTGCGGCCCGCGGGTGCGTAATATAATTTCATGCCCCGGGAATCTCGAATGCAATTACGGCATTATAGATACCTACGGCCTGGCAGGAATACTCGACAAGGAATTCTTTGGCGAGGATATGCCTGTTAAGATAAAATTTGCTGTAACAGGATGCCCGAACGCCTGTGCCAAGCCGCAGGAGAACGACCTCGGAGTGATGGGCATACTCAAACCCATTATCGACAGCGATGCCTGTTCAGGATGCGGGACATGCACTTTCATGTGCCCTGAAAAGGCTATAATTCTGGAAGATGATAAGGCCACAATCATCTGGGACAAGTGCAACCTGTGCGGAGCATGTGTCGGAGCCTGCCCTTCAGATCTTATAACTGAAGAGTGGAAAGGCTATAAGCTCTTTGTGGGCGGGAAAATAGGAAAACATCCCAAACTCGGAAGAGAATTGACCGACGCAAAATCCGCCGAAGAGGCAGTCGCCATATTCAGGAGAATTATTGATTGGTCAAAGAAGAATACCAATATCGGCGAGAGGTTTGGAGATTGCATAGAACGTGTGGGATTTGAGAAGTTCAAAGAACAGATCGTGGGGTAGAAATAAGGATAAGGATAAAAATGTCAGAACAACTTAACATTGAAAAATTGGCAAAAGATTATGAAAATAAGTCGCCTCAGGAAATCCTTGAGTTAGCACTTAATAATTTCAAGAATATCGCAATATCGTTCAGCGGGGCTGAAGATGTCGTACTGGTCGACATGGCAAAAAAGATCAGTAATGGTTTCAGGGTCTTTTCTCTTGATACAGGGCGCCTTCATCCTGAAACATACCAGTTCATCGAAGAGGTCAGGAATACATATAATATCCCTATTGAAATATTTTTCGCAAACCGCGATGCAACTGAAAAGCTGGTGAAAGAAAAAGGATTGTTTTCATTTTATAAGGATGGTCATAAGGAATGCTGCGATGCACGTAAGGTTGACCCGTTAAAGCGCGCCCTGAATACTGTGGATGCCTGGATAACAGGACAGCGAAAAGACCAGAGCCCTGGAACAAGGGCAAATGTTCCTGTCATACAGAAAGATCCTACATTCGGGACGGGAAACCTGATTAAGTTTAATCCTCTTGCCAACTGGACTTCAAAGCAGGTCTGGGATTATATACGGGAAAACAATGTTCCTTATAATAAGTTGCATGAAAAAGGGTTTGTCAGCATCGGATGCGAACCCTGCACGAAACCTGTGCTTCCGGGCCAGCATGAGCGCGAAGGGCGCTGGTGGTGGGAAGATGCAACGAAGAAGGAATGCGGGCTGCATGCGGGGAATGTGAAGAAATAAGATGGTGGATCCGGGTATAGTTAAAACCAAAGCTGAAGCCCTTCGCCTGATAAAAACTGGCATGAAGGAAAATCCACCACCTTTGATATTTCAAGATCAGCCAAAAAAACGTGGAATAAAGAAGCAAAGAAGCAGACTACTGCAATAATTCTAAACAGAGTAAAATCATCAATTAAGCTTCCTGATACATGTCCATAACAAGTGGTTATGTGTTTCATACATATGATGATTATGTATGACATACTTTGTGGCATGATACCAACATTTTTAAAATCCACGCACCATTAAGATGAAATATATAATTCAAATTGAATTCCAATGATAAACACCCTGAAATCCATCCCCCGCATTGGTGAAAAAACAGCACGCCGCCTTGTTGAGCATTTCGGCTCTGAAAAACAGGCAATTGATGCCATAATAAGCCAGGATATCGCTGCCATCAGCGAACTTGAGGGAATGACCGAGAAATCCGCGATATCACTTGTTCTGGAGGCTGTTGCAATAAATGAGGGCACAGGTGCAAGGGATTTCCTTAAAACAAATGAAGCTTTTGATTTTTATGAAAAGCTCTTAGAACTCATCAAGGGTTTTGCACATACGGACCATGCAAGAAGCAAACTGAGCTTATATTTCCCTTATCCTTCGCAAAAGCTGGAAAAGATACTGCATATCCAGGAAGAAATTCGCGAAATTTCGGGGATTGCGGATAAACTCGATGAAAAAGAACTCTCTTCCCTGTTATCAAAAATAAAACCCCTGAAGACGAATTTAAATATACCTGTAATAAGGGACAGGGTCATCATCGCTACGAACACTGAAGAATTTGAAGCTGCCAAAAAATTCCCTGTTTCAGTCCAGCTTGTTCCCGATAAAAAGGAAATTGCTGATATAGCCCGCGGTTATTCGTATGTTATACTGGGTACAAGTCTCGCCGGCATTGATTTTCCTGAGGATATAGAGGTTGATTTCCTTGATATTAAAAAATTAGAGACCTGGCAGGTCGCTCCTGAAAAAGAACTGGCATTCTTTACAAAAAACCTTGAGTCTATCACCTGCTCAATTGGTATCTTTAATAAAATCAGGCAGCATGCACCTGATTTTTGTGAAAAAATAAAACCCGGGGATATCCAGCAGCTATCTTCGGGTTTAATGAAACTCTGCGGCGAATCGGATATAAAAAGCGGGCTTGATAATGAAATAGATCGGTGTAAATCAATTATCGACAGGCTCAACAATGCAGTTGTTAATTCGGAGAGGCAGGCAAATGCTGAATTCGGGGCTCTTATCGAAAAAAGCTCAATTACTGTCAAAGGCTTTGACATGCTCACTGCAATGGATGGGAGCATTAACAGGCTGCTTGAAAAAGAGATCAGGGAAAAATACAACACAGTGACTGCCAATGCGTTGCGGGGAATCGTGGCAGAACTTGACCTGAACCCAACAGAATCACAGTATGTCAACACTTTTTTCAATGAGGAAATATCGCACCCGATCAAAATAAACGTTCGCGGTGTTGAAGGATTGAAAAACCATCTGCTAAGAAGCATAGCGTCACGAAAGATCGTAATCCTGAGAAATAATGCCCGTTTTCTTTCAAATTTAAAAGAAACCGCATCCCTTCTTGTCCGCGAAGTTCTTGATTTTGATGTCGTATATACGATCGCCTGTTTTTCAAAAAAATTCGCCCTTAACATGCCGCATCTTCAGAATGATAACGGGATAGGCATAAAAGGAGGATCAAACCTTTTCCTGGCAAATGCAGTCCCGATAGATTACGCAATCGGAAGATGCAGCATGAATTCCGGCATCGGTAAACTCAAAGATGCGCGTGTGGTATTGTTAAGCGGGGTAAACTCCGGCGGTAAAACATCAACACTTGATCTTCTTGCCCAGATTACCATACTTGCCCATATGGGATATCCTGTTCCTGCGAAAGAATGCGAACTGGGTCTTGTCGAAGAATTCTATTATTTCGGCAAATCCAAAGGCACTATGGATGCCGGGGCTTTTGAGAGCACTATCAAGGATTTCTCTGCAGTTTCGAATAATAAAACCAAGATCGTCCTTACTGATGAAATGGAATCTATTACTGAGCCCGGCGCCTCTGCCAGGATCATTTCGGGGATACTTGAGGAACTTGACGATAACAAAGGCATTGGAGTATTTGTTAGCCACCTGGCAGAATCGATATTGAAAAATACAATCCATAAAATCCGGGTTGATGGTATTGAAGCAAAAGGTCTTGATGAAAACCTGAATCTTATAGTTGACAGGAATCCGAGATATAATTATCTTGCCCGCAGCACTCCTGAGCTTATTGTAGAAAGGCTTGCGCGAAAGTATGCAGATACCGAATTCTACAGTAAATTGCTAAAAAAGTTCAAATAAATGCTCATTTTATTTTAAGACTGGCTTTATTTGTCTTTAAAACAATCTATTAATTATTATAACTATGATCATCATTCTAGCCTACGCGGCAGTTGATATCACTTTTATGGTGAAAAAATGATTGAAAACAGAGAAGAATCTGAATTTGGTTTTATGAAACTTCTTTTCGGGTATATATACCGCAGATTAAATTTCCAGCATTTTCTTTACTTTTGCGTTTTCATCACATTCGATATAGGAGATACAGTTACAGCTGCTATTATGATGGATTCAAAAGGATTGGATGTTGAATATAACCCTATAATCCGGTATATCTATTTTAACTTTGGACTCTCCGGGCTTATTGCAGCCAAGCTATGGTTTATAATCGTTCCTCTTATGATCGCATCGATGAGGGTCAAAGACAGCTTCTGGTTCATAAACGGTGTGCTGGTGTCATTGATATTATTTGGACTTTTAGCCATCCAGGCAAATATCCAGGAAATATCCGGTCTTGAGCACATGAGCCCTACGGAAATCAATACAATTTACCTGGTGGCTTTATTATTGTTCACATTTGCGGGTACGATAATAGATAATTATGTAAAGGTCAAGGCGCAAAATTCTTTTTCCAACCGGATTAAGGGATTAAATAAAAAATATTCATCTACTTTCAAGTGAATTATCCGTTGTGATTCTTGAACTATCTTATCCGGTTGAGTGCTTATGCGATTTTACATATGATTTTTTCTGGCAGCACAGGGGCAGCAGGCTTTCACCGTCAGCAGTTATCCCGCACCAGACCGGTACATCATATACCTATCAGGACCTTGTTTTTGCTTTAAAGAATGGGGAAGATGTGAACATAAAAGGCAATGCAGGCAAAAGGCTTGGAAGCAGCCTTGGAGTTGATCTTAAGTTTTTCGGGGGCACAGGAAATAAAATAAAAGCAGGTTCGATAATCGTTGATGGGGATGTTGATACGCGGATGGGTATCAGCATGGTCTCAGGGGCGATCTATATAAAAGGTAATGTCAAACAACCAGTGGGAAACGTTGTGGAGGTTGTATCTGACCGCCCGGAGTATCGAAAGTTCGTATCTATTACAGATATCCTTTCAGAAGTGTCAAATGAAAAAATACTTCCCCCGAATATTTTGGAAAATAGCTTCTTATGCATAAGAGATGGGATTATCCGTGATACAATCGCGGCCCGCCTTGATGCTGACAGGAAGGTAATTGTGGAAGGCGATGCGGGGATGAGCACAGGAATCCTGATGAAGCGCGGATTTATCAGGATAGATGGGGATGCAGGCTTGAACACTGCCGTACTCCTGCGCGGCGGGATAATCATTACAGGGGATACCGGAGAGTTCGCTGGCGCATATCTGAAAGATGGCATGCTTATTATAAGTGGGAAAGCTCAGGGTTATGTTGGTGCTAATATGAAAGGAGGGACGATTTTTTATAAAGGGGATGCCATAGTCCCGGGTGTTCAGGTCGATGAAAAGGATATAAAAATGCTTATCAGGATGCTTGATATCAGCAAGGTGGAAGCAATGATGTTTAAGAGATACGGGATTAATAGGGTTATATGAAATTCATAAATCGGTGTTAAAGGTTGATTAACGGGATCTGACGGTATTATGCTTTTTTTCCAACTTCCTTAGTTTTCTTATTTTCTCAAGTCCACCCTCTGTTTTGGCAAGGCGCTCATAGAAGGCATTTGCCATAATTATCTGTGAGTCTATTAGTGGGCCAACCTCCCTGATCCAGACCGAGCGGGGATGTGTCTTTACGAATTCAGCCCACCGTATCACTTGCTCATCGTGAGTCCTATCTCTCATGATAGCCTCAACCTGCAGATATCCGCTTTTATCTTTGTGATTTCTTTTTCATCAATGACGTCAGAATAGATGATCCTCAAATGCCTTGCATCTTCCATATCCTTTTCTGATTTTAGCAGTTCTTCCTTAAAAGCAATATTCATTTCAATATTTGAAAAATATAGATCCAGCCCTGTAAGAGGCAGTTTTTTTCTTGTCCGGATTTGATAATTATCAAGTTCATCTTTAGCCAGTTTCAATTCCATTTCAGGAATAAAATGTCCTTTTCTGACATAGCGCACACTGGTTTTATCTTTTAAATAGTCATCATAAATAAGTTCCGGATATTCTGACTGAATGCATTCAAAACCTGCCTCTACAAGATCATTATGCATTTTTATGAATGTATCTTTTTTGATCTTTTCGATTATCAGATCCACATCTTCCGTTCCCCTGCTTCTCCCATGAGCTATCGCTACAAATCCTGAAACAATGATATACTTTGCATGCTTTTCTACTACATTAACAAAATCTTCTGCAAACTTATCAAGAATTGTCCGCTCTTTTACTTCCCGGCTCATTCAGGTTATTCAATATATTTGCGTGATAATATGTCTTTCCACCAAAGTTTAATAAATTATTCAAGATATATTTATTTTCTTGATACAGCATTCCCGTCCGTCCACAATGTCCACATCCATTCCATCACATCGTGGGCATTTTATTACTGGCAGGAAAAAATGCATTTTTTCAAAGAATTCTATCGGACCGTTATAGGAACATTTCGTACAGTTTATCACGGGTTTAATGACCCTGATATTATATATCGCGCCCTGTGCAATAGTTCCTTTAGTAATTGTTTCAAAGATGAACTTCAACTGGTCCGGATTTAGCGCTGTAAGCTCCCCGATCTCAAGAAAAACCTCTTTAACGATTGTGGCATTATTTTTTCTTGCAGCATCAAGCACCGAATCAATTATTGCTCCTGCTATAGATATTTCATGCATTTACTATTCCCTTACGACCTCTATTTCAGACCTTAGCTGGATGCATCTGGCTTTAGCATACATCAGTGATGAAAATGCACAGACAGTCCCGATACCTTCACCCAAAGGCTCACCATCTTTTTTTACTGTGGCAGTAATATAGGTTTCTATACTGACATCTGTTTTCAGATTCCTCTTTTCAAGTGAAACAAGAAGATTATTTGCTTCCTCTCCCGTATTTTTTCCTTTCCGGCACAGTTTCACGGGACATATCTTGCAATACTCCTTGAATAATGCCCCCCATTTCGGTCCTGCAATACCTGCATGTACTTCTGCAACAACACCTGCGTATGCTATGCAGCATCGTGAGGCCCTTCCCAGTAATTGCCCATTCTCACGGATCTCACAGCACATCTTATCGTTCTTAAAGAAGAAGTGATTCTCCATCCCGCGTTCGTATTTGTCTTTTCCGGTGTTGCGCTTATCCTTTAGCTCTTCTTTGATCTTTGCCGCAAGAGCAGGAGCGCGCGGTATTGTCGCCGCTGTGCCGCATGTTGGACAATAAGATATCGGCCCGACAGCTATTTCTTTGTCTTCTTTATCGATAAATACTACTTCTATACCCCATGAATTGCGCCTTATGGCAACGCGCCCCCCGTTCTTCCAGACCTCATTATATGCTGAAGCTACAGGTGTGACCACCCTTCCGTAACCATAGATATCCGCTACCTTTTCCATGTCGATGATGCATTGCAGGGACTTTGTCAGCTCTGATCCGATATCCTTCGGGAAAAATCCTCCCTCAACCATTGCAAAAAGAATTGCAGGAGGCCAGGTTATGCCTTCTCCTTCTCCTACGATATTCCCTTTGTCATCAAGTATTCTTGAATACACCCCATCCGGGCGCTCCCAGACAATCGCTTTCCCACCCAGTTTCGATATTTCTCTTAAAACTTTATGTGTCGTACCGCAGTTGCCATCTTCGATATGCAGCTTACCTTCCAGGTTCTTCCTGACTTGCTCAACGAAATCCATATTTTTTCATTAATTCATTATTATTGATCATTATATTAAATCTTTATCATTACGGCTTATGAAGAATTTTTTTGATATTTTGAAGGTTCCAGTTCTGTCCATGTTAGTAGTTAGATATAATCTATCGATTTATATAGAATTAAGCGACTGATCATAAATTTTAAGGCTTCATAAGTTAGAACTATAATATTCAATAAGATTCTATATAGTCAAAAACGCTATCTACAGGCCTCGTAACATTTGTACGGGGTTTGGGGTGACTGAAGACGATAGGTTTTCATGCTCGGATATGGCTATGGATATATCCACATTCCTCTGAATTACTGAAAAATAGGCGCGCATGCCTTTTCATGACCATTTTGAATATTGGAGGCTCTCGCATCTAACGAATGTTGTTACCTTATACAAACATATATAAGGCAGATAATTAAATTTGGAAAGGGGTAAAATTAATGGTAAAAATCGAAGAGCCAATAAAATTAGCAATAGTTGCAGCCATTCTTACGATGGCAGTGACAATATTTTTTAAGAATATAGTGCACAAACCACAAGATGTGGCATCTCTGTCTTCAATTCCAACACTTCTATTTATGGGATATTTATTAGGGAAATATGGTGCTGCTAAGGTATGGATAGGTTTGACGCTATTTATCATGATTGCAATGGCTGCATTTTACGCTTTCTTTTAAGATTTTTGATTAACCATGCATACTACTGAAGATATATCGATCAACTACGATGTTCTTGAAGCAAATAAAAAACTTGCTCGAAACAACCAGAATAAACTTGAAAAACTCGGGATTACAGCATTTAATATCATGGGCGCAATAGGCTCAGGGAAAACATTACTGATCGAAAAGACAATTCAAAGGCTGGGTGATAGCTACAGGATCGGCGCCATTGCAGGGGATGTGGTAGCACGTCTTGATGCGTCCCGGTTTGAAAAGCTTGGCATACCCGTTGTAGGATTGAACACCGGAAAGGAATGTCACCTGGATGCCCACCTTGTTGAACACGGACTTACGCAGCTTCCTCTTGATAAACTGGATATATTATTCATAGAAAATGTGGGAAACCTCATCTGTCCCGCGGATTTTGAACTTGGGGAACATAAACGGATCGTGATCGTAAGCGTCAGTGAAGGCGATGATATTGTTGAGAAACATCCCCTGATATTTAGCACGGCTGACCTTATTATCATAAATAAGATCGACATTGCAGAAGCTGTAAATGCAGATGCGGATAAAATGGTAAAAGATGCCCGTCTCATCAATCCGCGCATTGATGTCCAGAAGATGAGTCTTAAAACCGGGGAAGGATTCGATAAATGGATAGGATTCATAGAGGAATGTATCGCAAAATAGACTCCTGCATATGAACAAAACCAATCAAATTAATTTCAGGTTCTTCAAGAAGAACATGCAAAGCATAGCCGTCCTGACGCCTCTTGTCCCGGGATCGGGTATAATAGAAAAACCCTGTGACGGCATAATGATCTACAGCTTTGCAACGCAGCAGGCACCATCGATATTCAGGGAAGTGTCACAGGCACGAACAGAATCAATATTCATAGCCGGGGGACCACACCCTACTGCCCGGCCGGAAGAAACGCTTCGGTTTTTTGACTATGTGGTAATAGGCGAAGGTGAAGAAACATTGCCTGAATTGGTCGATGTAATCCAGAATAAAGGAGATATTTCATCGGTTAAAGGAATAGCTTATAAAAATGAGACTGATAATATCGTTTTCAGCGAAAAGAGAAGCAAGGTTGATTTAGATAAATATCCGCCTTTTGATCCCGGGATCATGCACAATACAATTGAGATCACCCGCGGGTGCCCATACAATTGCGCTTACTGCTCTACCCCGCAATTATTCGGCCACAATATAAGACACAGGAACATTGATATTATCTCAAAATATTCAAAGTTCCTCAGGGATATCAGGTTCACATCCCCGAATGCCTTTGCTTACGGTTCAGATGGCATCCATCCGCGCATTGATAAAATTGAATCGCTTCTTCGTTCAATGCAACCAGGAAGGATTTTTTTCGGGACATTTCCTTCAGAGGTAAGGCCGGAATTCATAAATGACAGTATCCTTGAAATTGTGTCGAAATATTGCCAGAATACCACTATCAGCATGGGAGGGCAATCAGGTAGCCAGAGGATACTTGAAAGCATAAAGCGAAAACATAATGTGGAAGATATTATTATTGGTGCTGAGAAATGCCTGGAACATGGTTTTACTCCTATCGTTGATTTCATATTCGGGCTTCCTGGTGAAACTGAATCTGACCAGCTTGAAACTCTCAAATTGATAAAATGGCTGACAGGAAAAGGAGGAAATGTGCATTCCCATTATTTCATGCCGCTTCCAGGCACAGAGTTTGAAAATTCAACGCCTGCTCCGTTATCAAGAGAAGTGAAAAAGGTAATGGGGGAGATGGCGCTAAAAAGAAAAACTACGGGCGTGTGGTCTTAAGCTTGATATCCTCATTCTCAACAAGCAGCCTGAACTCATCAAGGCTCAAACGTCCGTCTTTCTTGAACTTCTCCCTGGCTTGCTCACGTTTCCCAACATTTTTCTGCTGGTCGCGATCAAGCTGGTATTCTTTCATCTGCTCAAGATAAACCCCAAGTTCATCACGAAGCTTTGGGATTTCCGCTTTCAGTGCGCTTATTTTCTTTCGAAGAGGCGCGATGCCTTTGAATTTTTCATTCAATTGGGCATGATATGAGTCAGCTTCCTTACGCAGCGTGTCTATCTCATTGTAAATCTTTATCATTTCCTCATGGGACTTCTGGGATTCCTGGGCAAGCGTCTGGACCTTAGCATGCAAAGCATCCATATCCGTGTAGATCTCTTTTCCCTTAGTATATTCGAGTGTGATTACGGAATGTATCTCATTGGCTTTCCGGGTGGCTTTCAATCTTTCGTTTAACTCATTTAAACGGCTGAAAATATTGATCTCATGTTCAAGCGGAATGTCTGCCGTCAAAAAGAGATTAAGCTCTTCCTGATAAGCCTTTTCAAGGGTTTCAAATCTTCCCCTGGCTGTAAGGTTCAATTCATCCCGCGATTTCTTAAGTTCCTCTATTCTCTCACTGAATTCTTTCCCCTTACCCCTCATCTGGTCTCGCTGTGCTTTTAATTCCGCGATCTTTGCGTTTGTTTCATCCCTCTTTTTTCTAAGCTCAGCAGCTTTTGGTGACAGTTCCTTGACTCTTGCATTTAGGCCGTCGCGTTTGGCTTTGAGTTCATTTCCGCCCTGGCTGTGAAGGGAAATATCCCTGAATATCGTTTTTAATTCCCTTTCCTCCTGCTCAATCCGCTGCCGCAGGAGATTGATCTTCTCTTTCAGGTCACGTTCCGATAGTTTCGGGTAAACTTTCGGAATTTCAACATGTGTCTTGGATTCGGGCTTTTGTTCAACAGGTAAATTTGATGTATCTTCAGGATGGACTTCAGGATGGACTTCACTACCTATGTGGGTCTCAACCTGCGATTCCGCCGGATTTTCGATCTCACTCAACTTTTACTCCCCCTTTTTGTTTCTCCCAGTAACCCAAAGCATTGGTGTGGCTTTCGATCCTTCTTTTTAGCCAGTTACGCCTTCCCTCTAATTCTTCTGCCTGTTTATTATAATCCTTTGCAGTTCCCATGTCCTGTTTTGGTTTATCCTGGATCGATATGAACTCTTTATGCGATTCATTCGCTTCATTTAATTTATCAATAATTGCTTTTGAGGTTACGGATATTCCGGCTTTTCTTGCCTCGGTTTCAAAATCATAAAGAAGTTTCTTAACCTCAGCTATGGCTTTTTCTTCATCATCAATATTTCTTGAATTCTGGAGTTTCTTCTCGTATTCTTCGATCCTGGCTGAAAGACGCGTTACTTCATGTATATTTGGTGATCTGGCCTGCTGCAATTTCTCAATCACTTCTTTAAAAAGGTCTTCCCTTTGTTTTTTCGCCTGGTGGAAATAGAGAAAATACTTTTCATTAAGAACAATTATTTTTGTTTCTTTGGTCTCTATTTCCTTTCTAAGATCATCGGTTTGCTTCTTAACAGCTTCAAGTTTATTTTCAATCCCGGAAGATTCATCTTTAAAAGCTGCAAGGAACTTATTATGTTTCTCAATAACAAGATCCATTAATGTATTATTGTCAATTATTCCAGTCATATTTCTACCATCTGTGCGTGGGGTATCCCATCGATAAAGATAACGACATCAGGGTCGATACATCCGCACTCTACAGCACATGCAATGGCTCTTTCACCTGTGATATTTGCGATATTTGCGCATGAAAGTGCTTCCTTTACTTCATTTTCGCAAACTTCCTCACCTTTATAGAAGTTTTCTTCAATTTTAAGGACAAGTTTTCCTTCTTTGAATTTTTTCCCAAGAATTTCCGTATCACAGACTGCCACGATCAATTTGCCGTCAGTGTCATATTTTTTCATATACATGTTCAAACAACCCTGAACCTTTCATTACTAGACTCAATTATCTCTCCAGCACTCTTTAACTTTTGTATCATATCTTCAACGGTCTCTTTTTTTATACCTGATTCTTCAGTCCTTGATATAATCTCTTCCATTGGTGCGGCACCCATTTCTTTCTGGAGATCCCTGATTATTTCCCTGAGTACCTTGATCCTGTCCCTCTGGCTTTTACCCATCCCTACATTAACGATATCTGCATCAAGCCTTCCCGTTTCCGGATCTGTCATGACCTGTTTTAAGCTTGCCATCACAATCCGGATGATCCGGCTTGTGTCATCTGTGGTTATGACATTACTCAGGCGTACGCGCGCACTTGCTTCAGCCAGGCGTATCAGGGCTTCAAGCTGGCGGGCTGTAACAGGTACCGGAGAATCCGGGGCCTCACCCTGTTTCCTCAGGCCAAGATAAAAGTCGATCAAATGTTTCCTTGCATCATCCTGGATAATGGGGAAGATATTCCTCTTCGTATATGCAATATATTTCCTGAGTTTCTCTGCTTCCAGCACCGGCCTGATGATCTCCATGGCTTTCGTAATATCATCCGGGCTTATCCCTGAATTTATTATGTTTTTTCTCCTGGTTGAAAGTTCACCTGCATAATGGGCTTTCAGGATATGTTCCGCTATCGCAGTATCCCTGTTGACCGACGGCTCATCCGTAAGTATAAAGATCAGGTCAAAACGGGAAAGCAGAGCCGGGGGCATGTTTATTTGTTTTGCGATAGGTTCGTACCTGTCAAACCTCCCGAATTTCGGGTTAGCGGCACCAAGAAGAGCGCAGCGCGATTTCAATGTAGCCATGATCCCTGCTTTTGCTATACTTATGGTCTGCTGTTCCATTGCTTCATGCATGGAACTCCTGTCATCCGCTTCCATCTTGTCAAGCTCATCAACACAGGCCAGACCCATATCAGCAAGCACAAGTGCTCCAGCTTCAAGCGTCCAGCGGCCATCCCCGAACTCGTCCTTTACGGCTGTGGCAGTAAGACCAGCCGATGTTGAGCTTTTACCGCTGGTGTAGATGCCGCGAGGCGCAAGTTTTACAGCATACCGCAATAGCTGGGATTTGGCCACGCCGGGATCTCCCACAAGAAGAATATGCATATCCCCGCGAATACGTGCGCCATCAGGTAAGTGCTTTGCCATGCCGGAAAAAAGCTGAAGCGCCATGGCTTCCTTTACTTCATCATAACCATAGATCGAAGGTGCAATGGAACCGATTATCTTTTTATAAATCTCCGGATCTTGCCCGAGAGTTATGATTTCTTCGATATCCTCTTTTGATATCTCGATATCCTCAAATTCCTTGTCTTCAATATCAATAGAATTCCCGTCAAGCAACAGGTCAAAAAATGTGCTTTTCCCCTCCCGGTTGCTCCTCTGGTATGATCGCAATACCCCGGATATGACAACACGGTCACCGGGTGAGACAAGGCCTGCAAGGTCATCATCAACATCCACATCAAGAGTCTGGGGCTGCTCGCCGCCTCTTAAGTCATCAGGGGATTCCTGTATCCTGAGTTTTTGCGCATCAATGAATTCGGATTGGTCATGGACAAGCTTAAAAGCGCCTTTTCGTCCGCATACATCATTCTCGCACTCAAACGGCTCAACGAACTTTCCTTCACCCTGGGGCATATATGTTATTTCACCGCATTTCTGGCATTTGAAAGCTGCATTGACTATTTTTGGTCTTACTTCCGTTGCTTTTCTTATAAGACCTGAAACTGCTATGAATTTATTGATATTTTCGCTTCGAAGTTCCCTTATCTGGATACGCTCAGGAATTTTAATGATCCTTACATGCGTGTCTGTAAAAACAACGTCAGCAGGAAGATCAATACTGCTGAGAGCCTCGTTTGCATGCTTTATTACTTTGTCCGGGTGTTCAAGCAATTCCCGGGCAAGCTCCATATCGAATCGTTCAATATCCGGAAATTGAACAGTTAGACTTCGTTTTTCCGGAAAATTCTTTGCTAATTCAAGGATGTTCTCCCAGTAATATCGTTTGAAGAAGTCTTCCCATACCTGGATGGATGATTGTACCATTTTTTACTACTTAAGCCCGTGGGTATTTCAATGTTTCGAACCGGATTAAATAAACAATCTAATATAACCGGGGAGATAGATTAACATGCATGATAGAGATAGAAGTAAAGGCACCTGTTGAAGATCCAAAACAAATGGAAAGATCAATAATCGAGCTGGGAGCTACGCCAATCGGGATAGAATTGCAGACAGATACATATTATAATGCGCCATACCGTGATTTCGGAAAAACGGATGAAGCTTTGAGGATAAGGGTACAGGACGGGAAGGCCACTTTAACATATAAGGGGCCTAAAATGGATACGGTCTCTAAAACAAGAAAAGAGGTGCAAACTGAAATACAGGACCTGGATGGCATGGGTAATATACTTTCATCGCTTGGTTTTTCCCCTGTTGCTACCGTATCGAAGAAACGAAAAAATTTCAGGATAGGGGATTTTTATATTTCCCTGGATGAAGTTCGAAACCTTGGAAATTATATAGAAGTTGAGATTGTGGTAAAAGATCCAAGGAATTACCAGGAAAAAGTTGAAAGCATTTTTAAATTCATCGCCAAATTAGGAATAAAGAAAGAGTCAACTATCCGCAAATCATATCTGGAAATGACCGTTGATCTGGATAAGAATATTTGTTCGCATTCAGTAGAATAGATTTATATATTGAATCCTCTTTTTTAAGCAATATGAACGTGTTCGGTTTACTTGATCCCCGTATCCAGGGAGCTCTGGCCAAGCAGGGATTTATTTCTCCCACCGAACCGCAGGTACAAACCATACCATCCGTAATGGCAGGTGAACATGTTCTTCTGATAGCGCCCACAGGTTCAGGGAAAACCGAATCAGTCGTGCTTCCGGTTTTTCACAGGATAATGCAAAAAAAAGCTGAGGAAAAAACGGAAAAAAAACGCGGGATCTCTGTCATTTATATCACGCCTCTTCGCGCTCTTAACAGGGACATGTTGACCCGTCTTGAATGGTGGGGAAAGGAACTGGGATTAAAGGTTGCTGTGAGGCACGGGGATACTACCACATACGAAAGACAGAAACAGTCTTTAGAACCTCCGGATTTTCTTGTCACAACACCTGAAACCCTCCAGATATTGCTTACGGGAAAAAGGCTCAGGAATAACCTCAAAACAGTCACACATGTGATAGTCGATGAAGTGCATGAGCTTGCATCCTCAAAAAGAGGTGCGCAACTTTCGATTGCTCTTGAGCGGCTTGTGGAAGTCGCAGGTGAATTCCAGAGGCTTGGCCTTTCTGCAACAGTGGGAAAACCTGACCAGATCGCTCATTTTCTTGCAGGAACAAATCGGATCGCCAGGATTGTTGAAGTTTCGCTCCTGAAGCGGCTTGAGTTCAATGTGGTGTGTCCAAAACCCATAAAGGAAGACCATGTGTCTTCCAGAAAACTGATGTGTACGCCTGAAATGGCATCGCATCTTCGGATCATTTCCGGAATTGTGGAAAAACACAAATCCACTCTCATATTTGTCAATACCAGGGAATCAGCTGAAATGCTTGGTTCAAGATTCAAGATGCTTGGGCAATTGATCGGTGTGCATCACGGCTCTTTATCAAAAGAGACGCGCATCGAGGCTGAGACTAATTTTAAGAATGGCAGCCTCCGGGGGCTTATCTGCACATCCTCTATGGAACTTGGTATTGATATCGGCGATGTTGACAATGTTATCCAATATATGTCGCCGCGCGAGGTTACACGCCTGATTCAGAGAGTGGGAAGAGCGGGGCACTGGGTTGGCGAGAAGTCAAGCGGGACAATAATAACAACAGGCGCAGATGATGCCGCAGAATCTTCTGCAATCACGCGCAGGGCAAAATCCGGCGAGATAGAAATAATCAACATACATGAGAACAGTACTGACACACTTGCAAACCAGATATGCGGCCTTGTGCTTGATTTCGGGAAGATATCGGTTGATAGTATTTTTTCAATTGTTACAAGGGCATATCCTTTTAGAACACTTAAGATCGAACTTTTAAGGGCAGTTGTAAAACAGATAGATGATACCCGCCTTGTTCGATTTGAGAACAATATGGTCGGCAAGAGAATGAAAAGCTGGCAGTATTATTACGAAAATCTCTCCATGATCCCGGATGAAAGGCGCTTTGAGATCTTTGACATCGTAAGCGGAAGGATCGTGGGTGCGCTTGATGAGGCGTTCGTTGTTGATTTTGCTGAAGCCGGGGCCGTATTTATCACCAAAGGTGAAATGTGGCGCATTATTGAGATTATCAGTGAAAAAAGCATGATCAAGGTTGAACCGATAAGCGACCCTGGCGCTGATGTACCTAACTGGGTCGGGGAGGAGATACCCGTTCCTTACGCTGTTTCCCGGGAAGTGGGAGCAATAAGAAAGCGGATAATGGAAAAAATCAAGAGAAAAGTTGCCGACCGGGAAATAATCGAGGATTACAGGAAAGATTACCCGGCCGATCACGAGGCAGCAAATGAGATCCTGGAACTGGTAAAGAAGCAAATCAGGAATGGTTTTACAGTGCCTTCTGATGATATCGTTGTTATCGAACAGGAAGGAACGTCGATTATCATAAATATGTGCGGCGGGCACAAGGTAAATGAAACCCTGGGCCGCGTCATTACATCGCTTCTTACTGCGAGGTTCGGGGCAAGTGTTGCGATGGAGATAGACCCATACAGGGTAAAACTTGAACTTCCTAAATTGTTCAATGCCGAAAAGATCAGGGAGTTACTCTTTACAATAAATCCTGACCACATTGAGCCCATCATAGAGATAACGCTTAAGAATTCGATGCTACTTAAATGGAAAATGGTGCATGTTGCCCGCAAATTCGGGGCTATCAGCAGGGATGTGGATTACGAGCGTATCAGCATGAAAAAGCTGCTCGATGTATTTGAGCGCACACCGATGTATGATGAAGCAGTCCGTGAAATATTCCATGATAAGCTTGATATCGCCCGTTCCATAGATGTCCTGAAAAGGTTACAGGGCGGTAGCCTGAGGCTTGTTATCCAGCCTGTAAGCCCGATCGGAGAGGCGGGTTTCATGGGAGGGCGGGAATTGATGGCGCCTGAGAGGGCTGACAGTTCCATAATCATGGCCTTAAAAAGCAGGATAATGGAAGACAGGGTCATACTTTTTTGCATCAATTGCAAGAAATGGCGCTCGACAAGGGTTGTGAAAAACGTACCGGAGCGCCCGGAATGTCCGCTTTGCGGAAGCAGGATGATAGCTGCGCTTAAGCCTTGGGAAGAAGAGGAAATAAAGATCGCGAAAAAGAAGGAGACGGACAAATCAAAAGAGGAGAAAAAAAGAACTGCGCGAGTTTTTAAGAACGCCAACCTTGTTCTCTCGCATGGGAAAACTGCGGCGATTGCGCTGGCCTCAAGGGGTGTCGGGCCTGAGACTGCTTCGAGGGTTATCAGGAAGCTGAGGGAGGATGAGGAGGAGTTCTACAGGGACATTCTAATCGCAGAGAGGAATTATGCGAAGACGAAGAGGTTCTGGGAGGGATAAGTATCGGTAGTTACTTACTGAAGGGAATGAGGGAAACGTTTTTGCTACCTCAACAATATATATTGAAGCAATGGTTGAAAAAACAAATCATATTAGGATATATTGTAAAACAAAAATAGTTGAAACTAAAAAAAATGAAGATGGTTCATCGGTCTATACAATAGAATCTATACCAGACCCAAAAAGATACCAACTGATTACAAGAAATGGCGATGAGGGCTATTGGAGTGAAACTAATCATGAACCTGCTGGTTCATAGATAAACATGAAAAATAAATACTGCTGTATCGTCTTATTATTCTTGCGGTATAAGCAGAGAAAACCAAC